>NZ_JAXOFN010000004.1:0-270856 GCF_034420155.1 Massilia luteola | reverse complement strand
AACCTGGTACGCCTGGAAATGGCGCGCACCGCTGAACAAGCCAAGTGCGCCCCTAGTGATATCAGCTTTGTGTTCGCCTTGTCAGCATTTCAATTCGAGATGCAGCATGTCGCGGCCTTGCAGGCCCAAGGAAACATACCTGGCGTCTTGAAACGTATGCGTGAAAGGATGCTACTCGAACTGAATGTCTACCGACCCGGCCGAAAGTTCGACCGGGTCACTAAAGCCAAGCCCCAGCGTTATCCCGAGCGCCGCCTTCGAAGAACCTTAACTTAACGGCATTAGGGTCAGAGCCCGATTTTTGGCTATTTTCTTCGATCATCACCGGAACGCGCGTCTTCCCGCAATGTGGTGTCGGCCGGGAAATGGTTAGCGGTTGAGGATTTTTTGCAAGTTTCGTGCGAAAATCGAGGAACCCGCATTGTCATGCCGGGAAAGCAAGCCTCTGCACCCGCACTCATTCAAGGATATTCGTGAAGAAATCTCTCGCCGCCATCGCCTCCGCCCTCGTCGTCACTTGTTCCCCTGCCGCGTTCGCCGCGACGCCGGTGTCGTCCGCCGACCCGGCCGTCGTCGCCGCCACCAGGGAGATGATGGCGTCGATGAAGATCCGCGACGTGATGCTGGCGTCGATGCGCCAGGTGGATCAGCAGATGCCGGCGCAGCTGAAATCGTCGCTGACGGCGGCGATCGATTCGGCACCGAACCTGAGCGTCGAAGCAAAAGCTGGAGCGCACGACAAACTTGACAAGGCGCTGCCCGCGCTGGTCGCGGAGATGCACGCAACCCTCAGCGATCCATCCATGATCGACGACGTGCTGGCCGAAATGGTGCCGCTGTACGCAGAAATCTATACGCTCGACGAGATCCATCAGCTGTCCGCGTTCTACGCATCGCCGCTCGGCAAGAAGATGCTGGCCAACATGCCGAAGGTGATGGCCCGCAGCATGGAGATCAGTAACCGTGTGATGATGCCGCGCATCCAGAAGCTGGTAGCGCAGAGCACGCAAAGCATCGTTGGCAAATAAGGAGCAGGCGATGACCCAGGTGTACAACTTCTCCGCCGGCCCGGCCGTCCTGCCGAAGGAAGTGCTGCGCCAGGCAGCCGACGAGATGCTGGACTGGCACGGCAGCGGCATGTCCGTGATGGAGATGAGCCACCGCGGCCCCGAATTCATCTCGATCGCGAAACAGGCCGAAGCCGACCTGCGCGAACTGCTGGCGGTGCCGGCCAACTACAAGGTCCTGTTCATGCAGGGCGGGGGGCTGGGGCAGAATGCCATCACGCCGCTCAACCTGCTGGGCCGCAAGCCGCACGGTGCCGCGTCCGGCCCGGCGACGATCGACTTCGTCCACACGGGGTCGTGGTCGGGCAAGTCGATCAAGGAAGCGAAGCGCTACGCCAACGTGAACGTCGCGGCGTCGGGCGAGGCGAGCCGCTTCACCACCGTGCCGCCGCAGGAGACGTGGACGCTGAGCGCGGACGCCACCTACCTGCACCTGTGCACCAACGAGACCATCGACGGCGTCGAGATCGGTTACGTGCCGACGGTGCAGGGCGACACCCCGCTCGTCGTGGACATGTCCTCGCACATCCTGTCGCGCCAGATCGACGTGTCGAAATACGGCGTGATCTTCGCCGGCGCGCAGAAGAATATCGGGCCGGCCGGCCTGACGATCACCATCGTGCGCGACGACCTGCTCGATCACGCGCTGCCGATCTGCCCCGGGGTGTTCAACTGGCGCGCGGTGGCCGAGGCGGACTCGATGCTGAACACGCCGCCGACGTACGCGATCTATATCGCCGGCCTCGTGTTCGCGCACCTGAAAAAACTGGGCGGCGTGGCCGAGATGGAACGCCGCAACATCGAAAAAGCGCGCCTGCTGTACGCGGCGCTGGACGCCGACGACTTCTACCAGAATCGTGTGGCGCCCGAATATCGCTCGCGCATGAACGTACCGTTCTACCTGCGCGATGAGTCGTTGAACGAACAATTCCTGGCCGGCGCCAAAGCGCGCGGCCTGCTGCAACTGAAGGGCCACAAGTCCGTCGGCGGTATGCGGGCATCGATCTACAACGCGATGCCGATCGAGGGCGTGCAAGCCCTGATCGATTATTTGAACGAGTTCGCGGGGCGGTAATCCGGCGTTGGGTGGGCCCCCGTGCCCACCCAACGGAGCAAAAGCGCGAACGGCACATCAAGAGCAGACAATGACAGACAAACTGAAACCCCTGCGCGAACAGATCGATGCGATCGACGCGCAAATCCTCGAACTCCTCTCCCGCCGCGGCAAGGTCGCGCAGGAAGTCGGCCACGTGAAGGCCGAGACGAACGCCCCCGTATTCCGCCCCGAGCGCGAGGCGCAGGTGCTGCGCGGCGTCGCCGAGCGCAATCCCGGCCCGCTGAAGAACCAGGACGTGCAGACCATCTTCCGCGAGATCATGTCGTCCTGCCGCGCGCTCGAAAAACGCGTGACGGTCGCCTTCCTCGGCCCCACCGGCACGTTCAGCGAACAGGCCGTGTTCCAGCAGTTCGGCAGCGCCGTGCAAGGCCTGCCGTGCGTGTCGATCGACGAAGTGTTCCGCGCCACCGAGGCCGGCACGGCCGACTACGGCGTCGTCCCGGTCGAGAACTCGTCCGAGGGCGCCATCAACCGCACGCTCGACCTGATGCTCGCGACCACGACCATCATCAGCGGCGAAGTGTCGATCCCCGTGCACCACAGCCTCATGACGAAGACGGGCAGCATGGACGGCGTCAAGGTCGTCTGCGCCCATTCGCAGGCGCTGGCCCAGTGCCAGGTGTGGCTCAACCTGCACCACCCGGACGTCGAACGCCGCGCCGTCGCGTCGAATGCGGAAGCGGCCGTGCTGGCGAGCCAGGACCCGGGCATCGCCGCGATCGCCAGCGAGATGGCCGGCGAACAGTACAAGCTGGGCGTCGTGCAGGCGCACATCCAGGACGACCCGCACAACCGCACGCGCTTCCTGATCATCGGCAGCCAGGCCACGGGCCCGTCCGGCCGCGACCGCACGTCGATCGTGCTGGCCGTGCCGAACAAGGCGGGCGCCGTCTACAGCCTGCTCGCGCCGCTGGCCAAGCACGGCGTGTCGATGACGCGCTTCGAATCGCGTCCGGCGCGCATCGGCACGTGGGAGTACTACTTCTACGTCGACGTCGAAGGCCACATCGCCGATGCGGCGGTCGGCCGCGCGCTCGAAGAGCTCAAGGACAACGCCGCCTTCTTCAAGGTGCTGGGTTCCTATCCGGTCGGCCTCTGAGCCGGGCATCACAGAATCATTCACAGTTCAGCCAAGAGAGTCCCATGTCGCAATTCGGTCCAGACTATGTCCGCGCCATCGCCCCCTACCAGGCCGGCAAACCCATTTCCGAAGTCGCCCGCGAGTTCGGCCTCGATGAAGCCAGCATCGTCAAGCTGGCGTCCAACGAGAACCCGTTCGGCGTGCCCGAATCGGCCAAGGCCGCGATGGCCGCCGCCGCCGCGGAACTCGGCCGCTACCCGGACGCCAACGGCTTCGAACTGAAAGCCGCGCTGGCCAAACGCTACGACGTGCCGGCCGACTGGATCACGCTCGGCAACGGCTCCAACGACATCCTCGAGATCGCGGCCCACGCATTCGTGCAGAAGGGCCAGGCCGTCGTCTACGCGCAGTACTCGTTTGCCGTCTACGCGCTGGCCACGCAAGGCGTCGGCGCGCGCGGCATCGTGGTGCCGGCCAAGGACCACGGCCACGACCTCGACGCGATGGCGGCCGCCATCGATGCGGACACCCGTCTCGTCTACATCGCCAACCCGAACAACCCGACCGGCACCTTCATTCCGGCGGCCGGGATCGAGGCGTTCCTGGCCAAGGTGCCGGCCTCCGTCGTCGTCGTGCTGGACGAGGCGTACAACGAATACCTGGAGCCGAAGGACCAGTTCGAATCGACGCGGTGGGTCCGCACATACCCGAACCTGGTCGTCTCGCGCACGTTCTCGAAGGCGTACGGCCTCGCCGGCCTGCGCGTCGGTTTCGCCATCGCCCAGCCGGCCGTGACGGACCTGATGAACCGCATCCGCCAGCCGTTCAACGTGAATTCGCTGGCGCAGGCCGCCGCCATCGCCGCGCTGAACGACAAGGCGTTCCTGCAGAAGGGTTTCGAGAACAACCGCGCCGGCTACCGGCAGCTGACGGCGGCCTTCGATGAGCTCAAGCTCGAGTACGTCCCGTCGCACGGCAATTTCGTGCTGGTGAAAGTGGGCGACGACGACGGCGCCGGCGCGCGCGTGAACGTGGCGTTGCTGAAGCAGGGCGTGATCGTGCGTCCGGTCGGCGCGTACGGCCTGCCGCAATGGCTGCGCATCTCGATCGGCCTGCCCGAAGAAAACGCGCGCTTCATCGAGGCGCTGAAGAAGGCCCTCGGTTGATGTTCACGAAAGTCGTCATCGTCGGCGTCGGCCTGATCGGCGGCTCGTTCGCGCTGGGCCTGAAGGCGGCCGGCGCGGCGGGCCACGTCGTCGGTCTCGGACGCTCCGCGCAGGCGCTCGCGCGTGCGCGCGAACTCGGCATCATCGACGAAGCGGCGGCGTCGCCGCAGGACGCGCTGCGCGGCGCCGACCTGGTGCTCATCGCGGCGCCCGTCGCGCAGACGGGGCCGATCCTGGCCTCGTTACTGCCTTGGCTGGAGCCGCAGACGATCGTCACGGACGCCGGCAGCACCAAGTCCGACGTCGTGGCGGCCGCGCGCGCCGCGCTCGGCGATCGCATCGAGCAGTTCGTGCCGGGCCACCCGATCGCGGGCCGGGAATCGAACGGCCCGGACGCCGCGATCCCCGACCTGTACCGCGGCAAGAAGACGGTGCTGGCGCCGCTGCCGGAAAACGCGCCGGAAGCGATCGATAAGGTGGCCGCCGCGTGGCGCACGTGCGGCGCCGTCATCCACATGCTCTCGCCGCAGGAACACGACAAGGTGTTCGCCGCCGTCAGCCATCTGCCGCACCTGCTGGCCTATGCGCTCGTCGACGACATCGCGGGCAAGCCGCACGCCGACCTGCTGTTCCAGTACGCGGCCAGCGGCTTCCGCGATTTCACGCGCATCGCCGGCAGCTCGCCGGAAATGTGGCGCGACATCAGCCTCGCGAACCGCGATGCGCTGCTCGGCGAACTGGATGCCTATCTCGCTCAATTGACACACCTCCGCGCGCGGCTCGCAGCCAGTGACGGTGCCGCGCTGGAGGCGACGTACGCCAACGCCCAGTGCGCCCGCCGCGCGTGGATCGAAGCGATCGAAGCCGCGGAAAAGCCGCCGGCGCCCGATCAGGAATCTGGAAAATGACACAAGCTAAAATCTATCCGCAGCATATCGACCTCGAACCCGTGATGCGCGTGCAGGGCACCGTGCGCCTGCCGGGCTCGAAGAGCATCTCGAACCGCACCCTGCTGCTGGCCGCGCTGTCCGAAGGCTCGACGACCATCCACGACCTGCTCGCGTCGGACGACACGTCCGTCATGCTGGACGCCTTGCGCAAGCTCGGCATCCGGTGGGAGCAGGTCGACGACCGCACGCACGTCGTGCACGGCGCCGCCGGCAAGCTGCCCGTCGGCCAGGCCGACCTGTACATGGGGAACGCCGGCACCGCGATCCGTCCGTTGACGGCGGCGCTGGCCGTGATCGGCGGCGACTACACCCTGCACGGCGTGGAGCGCATGCACGAGCGCCCGATCGGCGACCTGGTCGACGCGCTGAACGCCGTCGGCGCCAGCATCGAGTACACGGGCAATCCGGGCTATCCGCCGCTGCACATCCGCGCGGGCCGCGTCCAGCCGGACCGCATCGCCGTGCGCGGCAACGTGTCGAGCCAGTTCCTGACGGCCCTCCTGATGGCCGCGCCGCTGATGGCGACCGCGCACCCGGTCACGATCGAGGTCGTGGGCGAGCTGATTTCGAAGCCGTACATCGAGATCACCCTGAACCTGATGCGCCGCTTCGGCGTGACGGTCGATCAGGACGGCTGGGCGTCGTTCACCGTGCAGCCGGGCCAGACCTATCAAAGCCCGGGCAGCATCCACGTCGAGGGCGATGCGTCGTCGGCGTCGTACTTCCTGGCCGCGGGCGCCATCGCCGGCGGGCCGGTGCGCGTGGAAGGCGTGGGCCGCGATTCGATCCAGGGCGACGTGCGCTTCGCCGATGCACTGGCGGCGATGGGCGCGACGATCACCAGGGGCGACAACTGGATCGAGGCGAAGTCGAACGGCGTATTGAAAGCCATCGACGCCGACTTCAACCACATCCCGGACGCCGCGATGACGATCGCCGTCGCCGCCCTGTACGCGGACGGCACGAGCACGCTGCGCAACATCGCCAGCTGGCGCGTGAAGGAAACCGACCGCCTGGCCGCGATGGCGACGGAACTGCGCAAGGTCGGCGCGACGGTGGAAGAGGGCGCGGACTACCTGCGGGTGACGCCGCCCGAGACGCTGTCGCCGGCGACGATCGACACCTACGACGATCACCGGATGGCGATGTGCTTCTCGCTGGCGTCGCTGGATGGCGCGGCGCGGCGCGGCAACGCGATGCGTATCAATGATCCGAAGTGCGTGGCCAAGACGTTCCCGGATTATTTCGAAACGTTTTCCGGGATTGCTCAACACGAGATATCCTGACGGTTTTGTCCATCGCCTGGCGTAGGGTGGGCACGGGGCGCCCACCCTACGTGTTGGTAACCACTCGAAGAATTACATGTCGAATACGAATATTCCCGTCATTACGATTGACGGCCCGACCGCCTCGGGCAAGGGCACGGTGGCCCACAAGGTCGCGGACCGCCTGGGCTTCCACCTGCTGGATTCCGGCGCGCTGTACCGCCTCACCGCACTGTCCGCGCTGCGCCGCGACACCGACATGCGCGACGAGCACGCGCTCGCCAAGGTGGCCGAGCACCTGAACGTCCGCTTCAACGGCGGCCATATCTATCTGGGCACGGAAGAAGTGAGCAACGCCATCCGGGCCGAGGACGTGGGCAATACCGCGTCGAAGATCGCCGCGCTGCCGGGCGTGCGCCAGGCATTGTACGGTTTGCAACTGAGCTTCCGCGAAACGCCCGGCCTCGTGGCCGACGGGCGCGATATGGGCACCGTGATCTTTCCCGGCGCAAAGCTGAAAGTGTTCTTGACAGCAAGTGTTGAGGCACGTGCACAACGCCGGTATAAGCAATTGATTGACAAAGGATTTTCTGCTAATATGGACGATCTGCTGGCGGATTTGCAGGCCCGTGATGCGCGCGACACCCAGCGCGCCGTGGCGCCGCTGATGCCGGCGGAGGGGGCGCACATCCTCGATACCTCGCAAATGACGGCTGATCAAGCCGTCGAGCAGGTACTCGCCTGGTATGCGCATCCCTGACTAAGCAGCAAATGAGCAGCAAACAAGCAGCAAGCGCCGCTTGAGCGGCGTGTCGGGTGCCCGGGGCCGTTGCCTCGGGTGTGGTTCAACTTGACCCAGTTCAGATCGCATATGGCCGATCTGCTGGCTAACATCTCAAAACTTATGGCTACTGCAGCAAATCAAGATACCGGTATGGAAAGCTTCGCAGCACTCTTCGAAGAGTCGCTGGCCCGTCAAGACATGCGTTCGGGCGAAGTCATCTCCGCCGAAGTCGTGCGTCTGGATCACAACTTCGTGATCGTCAACGCCGGCCTGAAATCGGAAGCTTTCATCCCCATCGAAGAATTCAAGAATGACCAGGGCGAACTGGAAGTCAACGTGGGTGACTTCGTTTCCGTGGCCATCGAATCGCTGGAAAATGGTTTCGGCGATACCATCCTGTCGCGCGACAAGGCCAAGCGCCTGGCATCGTGGCTGGCTCTGGAAAAAGCAATGGAATCGGGCGAGATCGTCACCGGTACCGTGAACGGTAAAGTCAAGGGCGGCCTGACCGTCCTGACCAACGGCATCCGCGCATTCCTGCCGGGTTCGCTGGTCGACACCCGTCCGGTCAAGGACACGACCCCGTTCGAAGGCAAGACCCTGGAATTCAAGGTCATCAAGCTGGACCGCAAGCGTAACAACGTCGTGCTGTCGCGTCGCGCCGTCATCGAAGCATCGATGGGCGAAGAGCGTGCGAAGCTGATGGAAACGCTGAAGGAAGGCACGGTCGTCACCGGCGTCGTCAAGAACATCACCGACTACGGTGCGTTCGTCGACCTGGGCGGCATCGACGGCCTGCTGCACATCACCGACCTGGCATGGCGTCGTGTGCGTCACCCGTCGGAAGTCCTGTCGGTTGGTCAAGAGATCACCGCCAAGGTCCTCAAGTACGATCAGGAAAAGAACCGTGTCTCGCTGGGCGTCAAGCAACTGGGCGACGATCCGTGGACCGGCCTGTCGCGTCGCTACCCGCAAGGCACCCGCCTGTTCGGCAAGGTCACGAACCTGACCGACTACGGTGCGTTCGTGGAAGTCGAGCAGGGCATCGAAGGCCTGGTGCACGTCTCGGAAATGGACTGGACCAACAAGAACGTGGCCCCGAACAAGGTTGTCCAGCTGGGCGACGAAGTCGAAGTCATGGTCCTGGAAATCGACGAAGAGCGTCGCCGTATCTCGCTGGGCATGAAGCAGTGCAAGGCGAATCCGTGGGACGACTTCGGCATGACCCACAAGAAGGGCGACAAGGTCAAGGGCCTGATTAAGTCGATCACCGACTTCGGCGTGTTCATCGGCCTGCCGGGCAACATCGACGGCCTGGTGCACCTGTCCGACCTGTCGTGGACCGAAGCCGGCGAAGAAGCCGTCCGCCGCTTCAAGAAGGGCGACGAGCTGGAAGCCGTCGTGCTGGCGATCGACGTCGAGCGCGAGCGTGTCTCGCTGGGCGTCAAGCAGCTGGAAGGCGACCCGTTCAACAACTTCGCTTCGCTGAACGACAAGGGCACCCTGGTCACCGGCACCGTGAAGTCGGTTGAGCCGAAAGGCGCCGTGATCGCGCTGAACGACGAAGTCGAAGGCTACCTGCGCGCTTCGGAAATCGCCCGCGACCGCGTGGAAGATGCCGGCACCCACCTGAAAGTGGGCGACAAGGTCGAAGCCCTGGTCATCAACATCGACCGCAAGGCACGCAGCATCCAGCTGTCGATCAAGGCCAAGGACAACGCCGAGACCCAGGAAGCCATGCAGAAGCTGGCTTCGGACAACAGCGCAGCAACCGGCACCACGTCGCTGGGCGCTCTGCTGAAGGCCAAGTTCGACAACAAAAACTGAGAAGGTTAATTCCTTTCGGAAGCCAAGCAGATGACCAAGTCCGAGCTGATCAACCGCCTTGCTGAACGCTATTCCCAGCTGGTGGCAAAAGACGCCGAGTTTGCCGTCAAGACCATCCTCGATGCGATGACGGGCGCTCTCGCGAGCGGCCAGCGCATCGAGATCCGCGGTTTCGGCAGCTTTGCACTGAACAGCCGGCCGCCCCGCATCGGCCGCAACCCGAAGTCCGGCGACAAGGTGATGGTGCCCGAAAAACGGGTGCCCCACTTCAAACCGGGCAAGCAGTTGCGCGAGCGGGTCGACGCGATGGTCGGGCAGCCGATCATCGAAGACTGATTCATCTGCGATAAGCTCGCAAAGACGGCGTTCCGTGAGGGGCGCCGTTTTTTTATGTGCGCATGAATGGCATGACGATTTGCGGGCCCGCGGCTCGGGGCCGACAAATGTAACCGCGCATTGCACCGCCGATGCCCGTCGTGCAACCCACGTATAATCACGCCGCGCCCACGCAACGGCCAACCCCGGGCGTCCTAGGAATATCGTTTCAAATATGCGACACTGCGCCTTTGCCGTCTTTCCACTCGGGACCTGCTGATGAAACTCGTCTCCACCATCGTCGGTTGCCTGTTGTTCGTCCTGTTTTTCAGCTTCGCCCTGAAGAACACGCATCAGGTCGACCTGCACTTCTTCCTGAACTACGAGGTGAGGGGGCCGCTGGTGCTGATGCTGCTGGCGTTTTTTATCGCCGGGGCGTTCCTCGGCATCCTGGCCGTGACGCCGACCGTGTTCCGCCACCGCCGCGAAAGCTCGCAGCACAAGCACACGATCCAGGCCCTGCAAAGCGCGGCCGGCACCGCCGCCGGCGCACCGCAGCCGGACAGCGTCGCGCCGCGCGGCTGAGGTGGCCCGGCCGGCGTGGTCCGGCCAGCGTGGCCCGGCCAACGTGGCTCGACTGAACGTAACAGGACAACCAATAAGAACAACGTATGGAATTTGAAATCTGGTGGCTGCTCGGCATCCCCGTCTTTTTTGCCCTCGGCTGGATCGCCGCCCGCGTCGACATCAAGCAGCTCGTCTCCGAATCGCGCAGCCTGCCGCGCGGCTACTTCAAGGGCCTGAACTTCCTTCTCAACGAACAGCCGGACAAGGCGATCGACGCCTTCATCGAGATCGTCAAGCTGGACCCGGAAACGGCCGACATGCACTTCGCGCTCGGCAACCTGTTCCGCCGCCGCGGCGAGACGGAACGCGCCATCCGCGTCCACCAGAACCTGTTGTCGCGTCCCGACCTGCCGCTCGAGCAGCAGGTCCACGCGCAGTACGAACTCGGGATGGACTACCTGAAGGCCGGCCTGCTGGACCGCGCCGAGGAAACGTTCAACCTGCTCGTCGACACGCAGTACGGCGTGCAGGCGCGGCGCGCGCTGCTGGAAATCTTCCAGCGCGAGAAGGAGTGGCGCCGCGCGATCGCCGCCGCCGAGGGCCTGATGGAATCCGGCGCCGGTGCGTATCACAAGGAAATCGCGCAGTTCTATTGCGAGCTGGCGCAGGACGCCCTGGTGCACATGCAGTCGGACGAAGCGAAGGCGCTGCTGGACAAGGCCCTGCAGACCGACCGCAAGAGCGTGCGCGCGACGATGCTGTGCGGCGATGCGCTCAAGGCGGAAGGCGACATCGAAGGCGCGCTCAAGATGTGGCGCCGCGTCGAGCAGCAAAGCGTGCCGCACGTGGCGCTCGTCGCCGGGCGCCTGATGGACGGCTACCGCAAGGTCGGACGCCCGCAGGAAGGCGTCAACCTGCTGCGCTCCTATTTGCAGGAAGCGTCGTCGATCGACCTGATCGAGGTGGTCTTCAAGGCCGTCATTGAACTCAACGGCGTGGACGCTGCCAAACAACTGGTGGTGGAAGAACTGCGCCGCAATCCGACCCTGCTCGGTCTCGACAAGCTGCTGGAGGCGCGCCTGATGGATGCGCCCGCGAACGTCTGGGAAGAGCTGTCGATGGTGAAGAACCTGGTGCACGGGTACACGCAGAAGCTGGCGCGCTACCAGTGCAGCCACTGTGGTTTCAAGGCGCGCCAGTACTACTGGCAATGCCCGGGGTGCAGCAAGTGGGGGACTTATCCGCCGCGCCGCACCGAAGAACTGAATGTGATGAACTAAGCGAAAAGCAAACCATGAAGATTACGATTATCGGCACCGGCTACGTCGGCCTCGTCACCGGCGCCTGCCTGGCGGAACTCGGCAACGACGTCTTTTGTCTCGACGTCGACCAGCGCAAGATCGACCTGCTGAACAACGGCGGCATTCCCATCCACGAACCGGGCCTGGAGGAAGTCGTCGCGCGCAACCGCGCCAGCGGCCGCCTGCAGTTCTCGACGGACGTCGCCGCCAGCGTCGCGCACGGCCAGTTGCAGTTCATCGCCGTCGGCACGCCGCCGGACGAAGACGGCTCCGCCGACCTGCAGTACGTGCTGGCCGCCGCCCGCAACATCGGCCGCCACATGGATGGCTACAAGGTCATCGTCGACAAGTCCACGGTGCCCGTCGGCACGGCCGACCGCGTCGCCGCCGCCTTGCGCGAAGAGCTGCGCACGCGCGGCGAGGAGAACATGGAATTCGCCGTCGTGTCGAACCCGGAATTCCTCAAGGAAGGCGCCGCCGTCGACGACTTCATGCGTCCGGACCGCATCGTCATCGGCACTGACGACACCCCTGCGGGCCTGCGCGCGCGCGACCTCATGAAGCTGCTGTACGCGCCGTTCAACCGCAACCACGAGCGCGTCTACTGGATGGACGTGCGCTCGGCCGAGTTCACGAAATACGCCGCCAACGCGATGCTCGCCACCCGCATCTCGTTCATGAACGAACTGGCGAACCTCGCCGACCAGGTGGGCGCCGACATCGAAGCCGTCCGCCACGGCATCGGTTCCGACCCGCGCATCGGCCACAGCTTCCTGTACGCCGGCGCCGGCTACGGCGGCTCGTGCTTCCCGAAAGACGTGCAGGCGCTGGAGCGCACGGCGCGCCAGTACGACCAGGAACTGCTGATCCTGCGCGCCGTGGAAGCCGTCAACGACCGCCAGAAGCAGGTGCTGGGCCGCAAGGTCGTGCAGCGCTTCGGCGCGGACCTGACGGGCATGCGCTTCGCCGTATGGGGCCTCGCGTTCAAGCCGAACACGGACGACATGCGCGAGGCGCCGTCGCGCGTGCTGCTGCAGGAGCTGATCGAGCGCGGCGCCACCGTCGCCGTCTACGACCCGGTCGCGATGGAGGAAGCGAAGCGCGTGTTGGCCATGGATCTCGGCGCAGAGAAACTCGCCCGCATCGACTTCACCCAGGCCCCGATGGACGCGCTGGCCGGGGCCGAGGCGCTGGTCATCGTCACCGAGTGGAAGGCGTTCCGCAGCCCGGACTTCGAGCAGATCAAGGCGCGCCTGAAGCACCCCGTGATCATCGACGGCCGCAACCTGTTCGAGCCGCCGCTGATGACGGGCCTGGGCATCGAATACCACGGCATCGGCCGTTCGGTCCTGACGGGCAAGTGAGGCGCGCATGACCAGCACCACCGCCAGCCGCCTGCTGCCCACGGACAGCTACCGCCAGGCCGAAGCGCCGCAGCTGGAGCGCGTGCGCCTGCTCGTCGTGGGCGACGTCATGCTCGACCGCTACTGGTTCGGCGACGTCTCGCGCATCTCGCCGGAAGCGCCGGTACCGGTCGTGCGCATCGAGCGTCGCGAGGAGCGCCTGGGCGGCGCCGCCAACGTGGCGCGCAACGCGGCGGCCCTCGGCACCCATTGCGGGCTGCTGGGTGTCGTCGGCGCCGACGAGGCGGGCGACCACGTCGAACGCATCCTGCGCGAATCGAGCATCCACAGCTACCTGAAGCGCGACGAGGCGATCTCCACGATCATCAAGCTGCGCGTCATCGGGCGCCAGCAGCAGATGGTCCGCATCGACTTCGAGGACGCGCCCACGGAAACGACCCTGCGCGACAAGCTCACGCAGTTCAAGGCGCTGCTGCCGGACTACGACGTGATCGTCCTGTCCGACTACAACAAGGGAAGCCTCGTCAACGTGGCCGAGATGATCCGCGCCGCGCGCGCGGCCGGCAAGACCGTCATGGTCGACCCGAAGGGCGACGATTTCACGCCCTACGCGGGCGCCACGATGCTCACGCCGAACAAGTCGGAACTCAAGCGCATCGTCGGCAGCTGGAAGACGGAAGAGCAGCTGACGGAAAAGGCGCAGATGCTCCGCACCGACCTGGGCCTGGAAGCGCTGCTGCTGACCCGGTCGGAAGAGGGTATGAGCCTGTACACGGCCGCCGAGGTCCTGCACGTCCACGCGGACGCGCGCGAAGTGTTCGACGTCTCGGGCGCCGGCGACACCGTCATCGCGACGATGGCCGCCATGCTGGGCGCGGGCGTGTCGCTGCCGGAAGCGCTGGCGACGGCGAACCGGGCGGGTGGCATCGTGGTCGGCAAGCTGGGTACGGCGACCGTCACCCGCGACGAGTTGTTCGCGCAGCGCCGCAAGGCCGACGGGCACGCCCAATAACGATGGCTTGACAGGTTTGCCGTTTGGTGGGTACCCCGTGCCCACCAAACGTGAGCGTCGCCCCAAGCTGATGGCGGGCCCGGGAGCCCACCTTGCGTGTGCCACCGTGTCATTCGTGTTTGTGGTGAAGCAAGCCATCTCGTCAACCTATCAATACGCCCACGCGTTAAGGCGACAGGTAGCCACCCCGGCTGCCATCCAAGCCAACGATAACGGAGAAACGAGATGATCAAGAAGCTGATGCTTGCAGTCGCCACGCTGGTGGCGTCGATGGGCTTTGCGTTCGCCCAGGTGGACGTCAACAAGGGCGATGCCGCCGCGCTGGATTCGGTCAAGGGCGTCGGTCCGGCCATGTCGAAGGCAATCATCGACGCGCGCACCAAGGGCGGCGACTTCAAGGACTGGAGCGATTTCCAGAAGCGCGTGAAGGGCGTCGCCGACAAGCGCGCGGCCCAGCTGTCGAAGGCCGGCCTGCAAGTCAACGGCCAGTCGAAGGAAGGCGCGCCGATGGCGGCCGCGTCCGCCGCGCCGGCCGGGAAGGCCGCCAAACCGGCCAAGGGCAGCGCCAAGCCGGCCGACATGAAGACCGACATGAAGGCCGGCAAGTCGGCGACCTGACGGCCCGCACGCCGCATGAGCACCCCGCCGCGCGCGGGGTTTTTTGTTTTGTACAAAAGTATTTTGCGGTCGGCGCCGGTCCCGGCCCGTACGCGCCACGCGAACTCGGATTAGAATGACGCTTTCGCGTTCGCAAAGAGTAGGCAATGGCATACAAGACCATCGAAGACACGATCGGTAATACCCCGCTGGTGCAGTTGATGCGCATCCCCGGGCCGGAAGCGGCGGCCCGTAACAACGTTATCCTCGGCAAGCTCGAAGGCAACAACCCGGCCGGTTCCGTCAAGGACCGGGCGGCGATGTCGATGCTGCGCGGGGCCGAGGCACGCGGCCAGATCAAGCCCGGCGACACGCTGATCGAGGCGACCAGCGGCAACACGGGCATCGCGCTGTCGATGGCGGCGGCGATCCGCGGCTATAAGATGGTGCTGGTCATGCCGGACAACCTGTCGGTGGAGCGCCGCCAGAGCATGGCCGCGTACGGCGCCCGGATCATCCTGACGCCGAAGACGGGCGGCATGGAATACGCGCGCGACCTGGCCGAACAGATGCAGAAGGACGGGCAGGGCATCATCCTCGACCAGTTCGGCAACCAGGACAATCCGCGCGCCCACTACGAGACGACCGGTCCCGAAATCTGGCGCGATACCGACGGCCGCATCACCCACTTCGTCAGTGCGATGGGCACCACCGGCACGATCATGGGCGTGTCGCGCTACCTGAAGGAACAGAACGAGGCGGTGCGCATCATCGGCGCCCAGCCGGAAGAGGGATCGTCGATCCCCGGCATCCGTAAATGGCCGGAAGCGTACATGCCGAAGATCTTCGACAAGTCGCGCATCGACCAGGTCGAGAGCGTGACGCAGGCCGCGGCGGAACAGATGGCGCGCCGGCTGGCGGCCGAAGAGGGTATTTTCTGCGGCATTTCCGCGGCCGGCGCCTGCGAAATCGCCTTGCGCATCGCGCAGACGGTCGAGAATGCGACGATCGTGTTCATCGTCTGCGACCGCGGTGATCGTTATTTGTCGACGGGTGTGTTTCCCGCCTGATCGTCATTGTGCCCGGCGCGGGTTCTCGGCGCTGGGTCTCCCCATCCCACTACGATGTGGGGCAGTCATTCCTGCTCCGCTGCGGCGGCATCAAGGGCCGCCGTCCGGTCCGGCATCTTTCATTATTGATCGAGGCCGCTGCCGCTGGCGTCCTTGTCTTTCGGCTTGAACTGCTTGTCGCTGATGCGGAACTTGGCGCGGCGGTCACCCATCAGGTAACGCAGGTCGCGGATCGACAGGTCGGACACTTCGTGCATGCGGATCAGCAGCGAAGCGCCGACCGGCAGGCGGTGGTGGCGGATCTTCGAGATCACCGGCGGCGCGACTTCCAGCGCGCGCGACAGGGCGGCGTCGTTTTTCAGGCGCAGGTTCTCGATCAGGGTGTCGAGCAGGCGATTGGGGTTGTATTGCAGCAGTTCGTCGTTTTCCGAATCGCTGTTCATATCGATACCGACTTGGTTCGTCATGATGTCACTATTCCTATGAGGGGTTTGTCAGAGCTCACGGCAAACTTCCAGGTCCTTGAGGATGTGAAAGTTTCTACTAAATTATACAACTAATTTCAAATTTAGTACTCAAGAGCAATAAAGATCAGTGGCTTTCGTTGAGTCCGTTGTCACATCGCAACAATAGCCGCAATGCAATTCTCTCACAAACTCACCGGGGGAGATAATTGTTTTTTATTTAAAATTAAGTGTAAAGCAATTATCGATGCGCCGCCGCACGTTTAGGAATTGAATGGTGGAATGACAACTTGAGAGGGGGTATCGGGAAAGACCCACAGTTTCCTAGGAGAACTGTCTAGCGGAAACGTGGGTACTCCCCGGGAGTATAACGTTGTCACGACTGCATTAACTCAGCAGTATTTATGACAAGTCTGTTACAAATTGATACAAAGTTGTTGGTTCGAAGCACCTAAATGCCGCGTGCCAACCGGACCGCACGGCCCAGTTCCACGACCGACATGGCATAAAAATAACTGCGATTGTATTTAGTAATAGCAAAAAAATTAGCGTTTGCGACCCAATACTCCGTCGGGTCCGCGCCGTTCTGCAGGTCGACGAGGCCGTACAGACGGCCGTCCGGCAGGGCCGTGTGGGTCGCGACGCCGGCGCCGTCGAGCTCGGTCGGCTGGTAGCGGGCGTCCAGGCCGCCCAGCAGCGGCTGCCAGGCGAGGCTGGGCGCCACGTCGGCCGGGAAGACGGCCGGCCCCGTGTTGTCGCGATCCCAACCGTGGTGGACGAGGAAGTTGGCCACGCTGCCGATCGCATCCGCCGCGGAGCCGCGCAGGTCGACGATGCCGTCGCCGTCGAAGTCCACGCCATATTTGAGGATATTGCCCGGCATGAATTGCGGCATGCCGACGGCGCCCGCAAACGAGCCCAGCAGCGAGAACGGATCGATGTTTTCCTTGCGCGCCAGCAGCAGCGTCTTTTCCAGCTCGCTGCGGAAGAACGCCATGCGGTCGAGCCGGTTCGGCGATTCCGGATAGGCGAAGGCGAGGGTGGCCAGCACGTCCACGACGCGGAAACGTCCCGTGTCGCGGCCATAAATCGTTTCCACGCCGAGGATGCCGACGAGGATCTCGGCCGGCACGCCGTACGTCGCTTGCGCGCGCGCGAGGGTGTCCGCGTTCTCGTTCCAGAAGCGCACGCCGGCATTGATGCGGATCGGCTCGATGAAGCGGTCGCTGTAGGCGCGCCAGTTCTTGGGCTTGCCCGGCGGCGCCGGTTTCACGAGCTGGACGGCCGAATCGATGAAGCGTGCCTGCTTGACCACGTCGTCGATCTGGGCGCGCTCGAAGCCGTTGCGGGCGACCATATCGTCCTCGAAGTCGCGCACGGCCTGCCACTCGCCGAAGTTGACGGGTTCGCCGTCGTAATCGATGGTGGGGCGGACGGGTGCGGCGGCTTTCGCCGTCTTGGCATTCTTGCCGGACTTTTTCGCGACCTTGGCGGACTTGGCCTTGGCGGCATGGGAATGATGGAGCGAGGATGCGGCGACCGCATCCGCCGTCGCACCGGCGCCGACGGCCAGGGCAAGCAGCAGAGAAACGAAGGATTTCATCGAACTCGGGACAGCAAATCTCTCAGGATGGGGACGAGGCCGGTGCCGGGGGCCTGTGATCCGTAGCGGTAAGCGCTGTAGTGGCGCAGGAATTCCGTCGCGGCCGTGCCGGGCCCAGGGGGCAAACCGGCATCGGCGATGCGCCGGGCGTATGCGGTCGGCCCTTCGTCCGGCGCACGCGGCAGGCCGAGCTGGCCAAGGCGCTGGCACAGCACCGAGTATAGCGCATCGACAGGGTCGGCTTTCCGTCGTTGCGAGAATTTTCTAACCAGAAACAACATCGCGCAGAGCATGCCGATCAGCGCCAGGCTTTGCCAATGGGACAATCCTTCCTGCACGCGCTCGACGAGATGCTGCTGGCGCCGCGGCGTATAGTTCAGCACCCACTGGTTCCAGCCGTTGTTGACGGCGCCGATCGCGTAGCGCAGGCGCCCGAGCAGCGAATCGGGATCAGGCTGCAGCAGCCGGCCCAGGCCTTCGAGGCCGAACGGCGCCGGGGCGGGCAGCGCGCGTGCCAGGCTGTGCTGCACGCGCTCGGGCGCCACGGCGGCCGTCGGGTCGACGCGCACCCAGCCCCGGTGCGGCAGCCAGACCTCGGCCCAGGCATGTGCGTCGGACTGGCGCACGGTGAGGTAGCCGTCGAGTGGATTCAGGTCGCCGCCCTGGTAGCCCGTGACGACGCGCGCCGGCACGCCGGCCGCGCGCATCAGGAACACGAAGGCGCCCGCGTAGTGCTCGCAAAAGCCGGCGCGCGTGCCGTACAGGAAGTCGTCGACGGCATCCCGTCCCGGCAGCAGCGGCGGCTGCAAGGTGTAGACGAAGCCGCCTTGCGCGAACTCGCGCAGCACGGCCGCCACGCGGCGCGCCGGATCGGGCTCGCTTGCCAGCGCCTGGCCCTCGGCGCGCGCCCGCGGATTGGTCCCGTAAGGCAGCGTCAGCCATTGCCCGTCGACGGGCGACGCCTCCGGCTGCAGCCGGTACTGCACGAACGAGACGAGGTCGTAGCGCACGCGTTCGGCGATCGGGTCGAGCGACTGGAATTCCAGTTCGCCGGACAGCGCCACGCCGTGGCCCGGCACGTCCGGCAGCGCGCGCGGCATCTCGAGCGCGAACAGCCAGCGCGTGTTCGACGGTTCCAGCGTGACCTCGTAACCCACCGGCTTGCCGCCGACGGACAGCGACAGCGGCTGCGGGCGTACGAACCGCGACGGCCGCACGCGGGTCCAGGTGCGGCCGTCGTAATCGCCCAGCACCGGGCCGCGCCAGTACAGCTGCGGTTGCGGCGGCACGGGGCCGTCGAACTTCACGCGGAACGCGACGTCCTCCGACTGGGCCAGGTTCGACATCTGGCCCGGCGCCATCGTGTCCGACAGGCCGCTGCGGGCCGCGTGCGAGTCGTCCGGCATGCCCCACAGCGGGCCTTCGATGCGCGGAAACAGGAAGAACGCGGCGCCCGCCAGCGGCAGCGCCAGCCCGAGCAGCCTCGCGCCCATCCACAGGCGCGTGCGCAGCGGCGGCACGGCGCCGGTCAGCTGGAACGACAGCTGCGTCGCGAGCAGCGCGACGATCGACGCCAGCATCAGCAGCGCGGTCGGGATCGTCTGCGAATAGAAGAAATTGGTGAGGACGAGGAAGTAGCACAGGAAGACGACCACGAACAGGTCGCGCCGCGCATGCATCTCGAGCATCTTGAAGGCGACGAGGAGCACGAGCATGGCGACCCCCGCATCGCGCCCCAGCAAGGTGTGATAACTGTGCAGCACGCCGAACATCGCGGCCGCCGCGATCGGCACGAGGACGAGATTCGACGGCATGCGCCGGCCCAGCAGCGTGACCCCGGCGCGCCAGGCCAGGGTGGCGCCGCACAGCAGGCTCACCCAGGGCGGCAGGTGGGCCGCGTGCGGCATCAGCACGAGCAGGCTGCTGGCGATCAGCAGCAGGGTGTCCTGCTTGTCGCGCGACAGGGGCACCCTCACGCCGGCTCTCCCGGCACGCCGTACAGCGCCAGCGCGCGCAGGCATGCCGCCTGGTGCGCCGTGCCGAGGGCCGCGTCGTAGCGGATGCGGCCGAGGTGGAAGGCGTAGGGCAGGGCGCGCTGTTCCGCTTCCAGCACCCAGCGGGCCATGTGTGCGAGGCGCAGTTCCTCGTCGAGCCGGGCCGGCAGCGCGTCGAAGTCGAGCACGAGCTCGTCGACCGTGCCGCCCTCGAAATGCTTGGTGACGAGCTGGCCGCCCAGCTCCGGGTCGAGCCGGGCGATCTGGCGCCACGCGAGATGGCGCAGCGGATCGCCCGGCTGGTAGCTGCGCACGCCGCCGAAATCGTCGTTGCCCGCGCTGCCGATGCCGTCCGGGCTCGGGCGGCCTTGCATCGGCAGCGGCGGCGCGTCCTGCTCGGGGAACGGATAGACGAGGGCACGGCTGTCCGGCTGCCACCAGCTCCAGGCGCGGAACAGGCCGAGCGGGAAACGCGTCGACAGGCGCACGCGCGGCGGGCGCATCCACCCGCGGGCGCGCGTCGGCGTGCGCAGCACCAGCGTGGCGCTGCCGCGCGTCCCCACGTCGACGGCCTGGCGCGGTTCGGGCACGTCCTCGAAATCGATCCAGACGGCGTAGCGGGCCAGCCGCGTGGGATTCTCGACGCGCAGTTCGAACGGCGCGTCCTCGCCGGCGAACACGTCGGGCGCGCGGCCGGGGCTGAGCACGAGGCCGGCCAGGTTGCGCGTCGTCTGCACCATGTCGACGAGGGCGCAGGCGCCGGCGACGAACGTCAGGCCGAAGCCGAGGCCGAGGTTGTAGTTGATGGAGCCGATCAGCAGCACGAGCAGCAGCGCGCAGAAGCCGAGGCCGGCGCGCGTGGGCAGGATGTAGACGCGCCGCTGGCTCAGCAGCACGCTGCCCGCGTCGCGCGCCGTCGCCCGCGAACGCCACAGGGCGCGCCTGCGGTTCAGCCAACCATCGGGCCGTGCCGTCGCCGGATCGGCTGCCCCGCCCATCAGACCGGGACCGACTTTTGCAGCTGCAGCACGAGATCGCGGCTGGCCATCGCGACGCCCTGCGCCGAACGCAACGGCCGCAGGCGGTGCGCGCAGACGGGCACGAGCAGGGCCTGCACGTCTTCCGGAATCACGTGGTCGCGGCCTTCCAGCGCGGCCCACGCGCGCGCCGCCTGCAGCAGGGCCAGCGTGGCGCGCGGGGACAGGCCCTCCGCGAACAGCTTGCCCGAGCGCGAGGCCTGCGCGAGGGCCTGCAGGTAGTCGATGA
Source organism: Massilia luteola (assembly GCF_034420155.1). NCBI lineage: Bacteria > Pseudomonadati > Pseudomonadota > Betaproteobacteria > Burkholderiales > Oxalobacteraceae > Massilia > Massilia luteola. Next base: position 250,046 of record NZ_JAXOFN010000004.1, on the reverse strand, counting down.
GGGCGCCCGACGCGTGGATCGCGCGCAGCGAGCGCTGGGCATCCATCAGTTCCTCCGGCCGCATCACGGGTACGATCGTCTTGAGCATCGCGCGCCGGTCTTCGCCCATCAGCAGGGCGCGCTCGGCGGCGGCGTCCGGATAACCGAGCGACAGGCACATCAAAAAGCGGTCGAGCTGGGATTCCGGCAGGGGGAAGGTGCCGACCTGGTGCGCCGGATTCTGCGTCGCGATGACGAAGAACGGCGCCGGCAGCGCGCGCGTGACGCCGTCCGCCGTGACCTGGCGCTCTTCCATCGCTTCCAGCAGGCCCGATTGGGTCTTCGGCGTGGCGCGGTTGATCTCGTCCGCGAGCAGCACCTGGGTGAAGATCGGGCCCGGGTGGAACACGAAGCCGTTCTTTTCGCGCTCGTAGACGGAGATGCCCGCCACGTCGGCCGGCAGCAGGTCGCTCGTGAACTGGACCCGGTTGAACCTGAGGCCCAGCGACAGCGCGAGCGCGTGGGCGAGGGTGGTCTTGCCGACGCCGGGCACGTCGTCGATGAGCAGGTGGCCGCCGGCCAGTAGGCAGGTCAGGGCGAGGCGGACCTGCTGGTCCTTGCCGACCACGATCTGGCTGACCTGGCGCGCGCTCGCGTGCAATTTGTTGAACATGGATGGTTTCCGGTCGTCGTTCAGGGGCGGCGGGGTGCGCGGGCGTGGTAGATTAGCGCTGTTAGCAACAAGATATGCCTGCGTCATTGGCCTGTCCCGTCGATTCTATGCGAGAACGGGAGGGCTTGCGGTACGGATGAGCAGCACGCGCACACACGAACCATGAGTACAGCCATCTACAGCCACCCGGACTGTTCCCTGCACGAGATGGGCAGCTGGCATCCGGAAACGCCCGGGCGCCTGCGCGCCATCGAGGACCAGATGATCCTCGCGCGCCTGGACGGCCTCGTCGAGCACGTGAGCGCGCCGCTGGCCGACGAGGCCGACATCCTGCGCAACCACACGCAAGGCGCCCTCGACCTCGTGCGCGACAACCTGCCGACGGTGCCCGGCGAGCATTATCCGCTCGACGGCGACACGCTGTTGTGCAAGGACAGCTACCGCGCCGCCCTGCGCGCCGCCGGGGCCGCCGTGGCCGCGACGGACGCCGTCATCGCCGGCACCGTCGACAACGCGTTCTGCGCCATCCGCCCGCCCGGCCACCACGCGCGCCCGGGCGAACCGATGGGCTTCTGCCTGTTCAACAACGTCGCCATCGCCGCGCGCCGCGCGCTCGACGTGCACGGCCTCGAGCGCGTCGCCATCATCGACTTCGACGTCCACCACGGCAACGGGACGGCGGAGTCGTTCCACGCCGATCCGCGCGTGCTGATGGCCAGCTTCTTCCGGCATCCGTTCTATCCGTACACGGACCCGGAACCTATCACCGCTACGAGTATCAATGTGCCGGTCGCGGCCTACACTGGTGGTGACGTCGTGCGCAAGCTCGTCACCGAACAATGGCTGCCCGCGCTGCACGCGTTCCGCCCGCAGATGATCTTCATCTCGGCCGGCTTCGACGCCCACAAGGAAGACGATATGGGGGGCATGGCGCTGGTCGAGGCGGACTACGCGTGGATCACGCACCAGGTCGCCGACGTCGCGCGCCACTATGCGGGCGGCCGCATCGTCAGCTGCCTCGAAGGCGGCTACGCATTGTCGGCGCTGGGACGCAGTGTCGTGGCCCACATCAAGGCCCTCGCGGAACTCGACTGATTCCGCGAACTCGCGCGGCGCGGCAGTATCTAATCCCACAAAATGGATGAGTGGAGGGATGATGAGAACGCTGCGTTGTGTGATGGCACTGTGCCTGCTGGCATTCGCCGGCCTCGCTTCGGCGACCAACTACACCTTGTGGATCAATGGCCGCACAGGCGGCGGCGCGGTCGGCAACTACGCCGACTTCGCCTACTGGGGCCCGGCCAGCGTGGACGCCGGCGTCAATAAAAAGGCCGTCAACTGGGACGGCCGCAGCAGCATCGCGTCCCAGAGCGGCCGCATCCGCGACGCCCTCGACTGCTTCTGCACGGGCGCCAACTGGTGCTACATCGCCACCCACAGCGCCGGCGACCTGCTCATCGGCTACACGCTCGCGAACTACGGCGGCTCGGCGCGCGAGAAGAAGGACGCCCGGCCGAATGCGTCTGGCGTATGCGGCAATGCCGGCGGGGCATCGCAGACGGGCTGGAACATCAAGTGGATCGCGTCCGCGGCCGGCTCGGGCGGCGGCTCGGAACTGGCGGACATCGGCGCGTGGGTCATGTCGGAACCGCTCGTGCAGGACCTGCGGGTCGGTACGGCGCGCGCCATGTACAACCACAACGCCACCCGCGGCATCTGGTTCTGGATGTATGCCGGCGCCGACGGCGGCGTGACGTCGGTCGTCCTGCCGGGCCAGGACGACGGCGTGCAGGCCTACCACAGCGCGGGCGCGGTCTCGGGGTCGTCCGGCGGCGCGTATTGCAACCCGCACGACTGGTTCTGCCACGAGCTGACCCTGGGACCGGGACCGAACGGCGGCGGCCGCGCCAAGTGGGCCAACCACTGGGTCGCCTTCCGCGACGACGGCGAGAACTACAACCATTACACGGGCGGGCACTGGGGCGGCATCGTCGCCGTCATGCGCGCCGCCGTGGCGGCCAACGCCAGGTAGCCGCGCTGCCGGCCCTATGTGGAATCACAGGCCACCAATCTGGCTCGCACGGCAATTGACACGCCCATGAACCCTCTCTACAGTCGATTCGGCCGTAAGCCACGGCGACCTCATCAGTTCGGCACCGCACCGGCGCACGGCGACACATCCAACGACGACGAGAATGGAGGAGAGGCGATGACACTGATGCGCTGGCTGACGGCGCTGTGCCTGCTCGGAATCACGAGTCTGGCATCGGCGACGAACTACACGCTGTGGATCAACGGCCGCACGGGCGGCGGCACGATCGGCGACTACAACAGCTTCACGTACTGGGGCCCGTCTTCCACGGCGGCGGGCATCAACAAGAAGGCGGTCAACTGGGACGGCTACAACAGCATCGCATCGCAGGGCTACCACATCCGCGACGCCCTCGACTGCTTCTGCACCGGCAGCAACTGGTGCTATATCGCGACCCACAGCGCGGGCGACCTGATGATGGGCTACACGCTCGCGAACTACGGCGGCTCGGCACGCATGAAGAAGAACGCGGCGCCGAACTCGTCGGGCGTATGCGGCAACAGCGACGGCACGTCGCAGACCGGCTGGAACATCAAGTGGGTACGCGCCGCGTCCGGCGCGGGCGGCGGCTCCGAACTGGCCGATTACGGATCATGGGCCGTCTCCGACCCGCTGACGCAAGACCTCAAGACGACGACGGCGCGCGCCATGTACAACCATAACGACACCCGCGGCATCTGGTTCTACATGTACGCCGGCGCCAAGGGCACGGCCTACTCCGGCATCCTGCCCGGCCAGGACGACGAGGCCGTCGCGTACCACAGCTCCGGCGGCGTGTCCGGCAGTTCCGGCGGATCGTACTGCAACCCCAGCGACTGGTTCTGCAACGACCTGACGCTCGGAACAAGCGCGAACGAGGGCGGCCGCGCGAAGTGGAGTTACCATTCCGTGTCGTTCCGCGACGACAGCGAAGCCTACAACCATTACACCAACGGTAATTGGCAAGGCATCGTGTCCGTCGTGCGCAGTGCGATGGTGAACAGTGCCCTCTAGCCGTCACCGTAACGACAAGCCGCCGCGCCGCCCGTCCGCCCCGCCGCGGCCGGGCCTGCGGCGGCTGGTGCTGGGGGCGGCGGCCGTCGCCGTCGTGGTCGTCCTCGTGTGGAGCGCGATGGACCGCGACGGCGCCGCGCCCGTGGCCGCGGCCGGCCAGGCACCCGCACCGCGTGGGCCGCAATTCTTCGGCCGGGTCCAGGCCGAGGGGCTGACGCTGCCGGACGACCGCGCGAGCCGGCGCCGCCAACTGGTCGACAACGTCCAGCTGGCCGACCACACTTATTGCAGTTATCGCGCTTCCACCCAGTATCCGGTCGGCTCGCGTCCGATGACGGACAATCCCGACCAGAACCGCCCCAACGACCTCGTGGCGTCGATGAACCCGATGCGCCTGGACGGCGGTGGAAGCGAAGGCCGCGTGCAGTTGCAGACATCGCAGTCGCGGGTCTATATGGCGTCGGGCGAATCGGTGGCGTTCTCGCTGCGCGCGGTCGACGCCGACGGCAAGACGCTGCCGCTCGTGATCACGCGCGCCCTCGCGCAGGGCATCACCTATGCCGGCACGCGCCAGACGCCGCAGGTCAGCATTCCCTTCGTCGACGACGGCACGGGCGCCGACCCGGTGCCGAACGACGGCGCCTTCGCCGGCGTGCTGGCGCCCGCGCAGACGGGGCTCGCGTCGTTCAACGGCACCATCCGCACCGACGTGCGCTACAACGTGGGCGGCAAGAGCGGCGTCGTGCAATTCGACGTCATCTACACGCCCGAACTGCCGGCCGTGTGGGCTGGCGCGCCGCGCGAAGCCGTCGAGGAGGGTTCGCTCGTGTTCCACCTGCCCCTCGAGGTGCGCATGCCGGGCCGCTACATCATCAACGGGCGCGTCGACGACGCCCGCGGCCAGCCGGTCGCGCTCTTGACCTTCAACGATGTGCTCGGCCCCGGCCCGAACGACGTCCGGCTGACGATGTTCGGCAAGCTGCTGCGCGACCAGTCGCCGCCGCTGCCCGTCACGCTGCGCGACGTCGACGGCTACCTGCTCAAGGAAAACACCGACCCCGACCGCGCGCTGGTGCCGCGTCTGCAGGGCAAGGTCTTGACCGGCACGTCCCACGCGCCGAACAGCTTTTCGGATGCCGAATGGCAGAGCGAGGAACGGTCGCGCTACCTGACCGAATTCGGCAAGGATCTCAAGGAAGCGCGCGCCCGCCTGGCCACGTTCGACCCGACCGCGCCCATGCCGCCGAGCGAGTGCATACCGGCAACACGATAGCGGGTCCGTGTGCGCCGCACCCGTCAGTACGCGTGGACTAGCGTAAAATAGAGGGTTGCACGCAGATATTGAGAGTTCTACATGTCGATTCAATGGTTCCCGGGCCACATGGCCGCCGCCCGCAAGCAGGCCGCGGAACAGATGGAAAATACCGATGTGGTCATCGAGGTCCTGGACGCCCGCCTGCCGGAGGCGAGCAGCAACCCGATGGTCGAGGAGTTGCGCAAGTTTCGCCAGCGCCCCTGCCTCAAGGTACTGAACAAGACCGACCTGGCGGATCCGGCCGCCACGGCCGCCTGGGCCGCCTGGTACGACGCCCAGGACGGCGTCACCGCTTACCCGATGACGACCAAGAAGCCGTCCGACGTGGCGCGGATTCCGGACCTGTGCAAGATGCTGGCGCCGCACCGGGGCGTGCCGACGAAGCCGCTGCGCATCATGATCATGGGCATCCCGAACGTGGGCAAGTCCACGCTGATGAACGCGCTGCTCAAGAAGCGCGTGGCCAAGGTCGGCGACGAACCGGCCGTCACGAAGTCCCAGCAAAAGCTTTACCTGGACAAGTTCACGGTGCTCGTCGACACCCCGGGCATGCTGTGGCCCAAGATCGAGATGGAGAGCGACGGCCTGATGCTGGCGGCCAGCCACGCGATCGGCACGAATGCCGTCATCGAGGAAGAGGTCGCGGAATTCCTGGGCAGCCTGCTGCTGCAGCGCTATCCGCAGCTGTTGAGCGCGCGTTACGGCGTCAAGACGGAGGGCATGGACGGCTTCGGCGTCATCGAAGGCGTCGCCCAACGCCGCGCGTTCCGCGTGCGCGGCGGTGACTACGACTACGAAAAGGCGGCGCACGTGCTGCTGCAGGATTACCGCCAGGGCGCGCTGGGCCGCATCAGCCTCGAGACGCCGCAAACGCGGGCCGAGGCGCTCGAACGCCACCGCATCGAGATGGAAGAAAAGGCGCGCATCGCGGCCGAGAAGGCGGCGCGCAAGGCGGAAGACGCGGCACGGGGGAAGCGCGGTACGTGATTGCGTGCCGGTTCGATGCCGGCGCCGGGCGCCGTTCCCTTGTGCGGTTCAGCTTTACATCCGATGCTTACGATGCTTTCCGCGCCTGACGTGTGATACACGGCGTTCCGGAAAAAGGTCGCAACGGTCGTTCAAGGGGCATCACGGGGCAGTTTGCCGGCCGCCCCGTGCGCGATTCTATCTACTTTGATGGTCCGAAGTACGGCTTGAACGCCTCCTGCAGTTCCGGCGGGAGCCGGTTGAAATCGATGCGCTGGTTCTTGATCTCAGCGCGCAGCCGATCTGGCCCGCCGAATGCTTTCACGGTCCTGGCTGCAAAATCGACCGCCAGCGCTTTAAGCATGGGAATCGGCACGTTGCCGTCGTTGTCGGCATCCGGGTCGTGTACAACGAAGGTCTCGCCCGCGTCGTCGCCACCGCACCTGGTGCCCGTCACGGTATATACCGCTCCGTTTTCCCAATATTCGTACAGTTTTTGGTCCGGATCTCTGTTCAGTCGTTTGGAATAACCTGTCAGGACGTAATACGTACTCGCGGCGTCCTGTGCGCGCCCAAATATCCACACGCGGCTCGTGGCGAACGCATCTTCGAGCTGGCCGCACGTCACGCGCAGGTCCTCGGGGAACGGTTCCAGATTGATCCGATCGAGCGGCAAGCGCAGACCCAGTACTGGAACAGTCAGAAAGCGCGGCGGCTTGTCGCTGACCGCTGCGGCGGCCGTCGTGCTGATTGCGCACAACGCCGCTGCGATGATTCTACTAATAGCGGTAGACGGCATAGGATGGCCTCGGCTTTTGGTTACGGTAGTCGGGTCCGGCCCAAAAATCACGCTGAACAAAATCTGATATCCAGTACCGCCCGTCATACCCGGCGACGTGGCCTGCTTGCTTGCCGCCTTTATGGGGCTGCATCACCATCACATCGCCGCTAATGAACGGAAAGTGGTCAGGATCGTCCACTGTGATTTCGTGAAAGCCGAGCCGTTCCAATGTCAGGCCATATTCTTTGCCGTAATGCGGCGGACTGAATTCGTTGAAATGTGCGCCTCCGGCTTGCAGTGCTTTTCTGACGTATTCCCCGCATTTTCCTTTGCCGTGAAGGTCTCTGAACGCGTGCTTGCCCAGATACGTCACGAATCTATCGATGTCGATTGCCATGGCAACATCACGCGGCCTTGTTGATCGCCAAGTCCCAGCCCCCGGCCGTATTGCCCCCAGTGCCACCACCGATCTTCTGCTGGGTGTATTTCCACTTGATCTTCGAATACTTCAAGTTGACGTTCTCGGTCAGGACAGACTGGTCTCCGCTCATATGCGGCTTGACCATGCCGATGAGGACATTCTCCAGTTCGACTTCGAAATACTTCACCCGCTCGCCATTGCCGTCGGCGCGGAAAAACTCGAGCTTGGCCTTGAGCATGGTTTTACCCATCGCACAGGTCTGTGCAAGGATCGGGCTGGACAGATCAGCCAGCTTGGAGAACGAAATCTCGGACATCTCGACACGCTCCGCAGTATGGCCTCCTCCGGTCGATGCCGTGGCGCTCCGGGGCTGGTGGATACCCCAGTGGACGCCCGTCACCTCGATCCAGTCTGTATGCTTGTCGTCCTGGGATTCGCCCTTGATGCCGTCGATTTGCAGGTACACGTCGATTGCCATTTTGTGCTCTCCAAGATAGATGTTGAATTCAAGAGAGCATTGTTATGTCGAGCTGATCTGCAGAGTTTAGCCATGGTCAAACTGTGGCGACTCGAGCGGCAAGTGATGCGCAAGCATGGATGGTTCGATGTGTTGGGTTCTTCACGAGGCCGCGTCGCCGAACCTGAAACTTGACACCGTCAACGCCCCGAAAAAACTCTCCTCGTGATACACGCACGCGGCCGCTTCATTCTCGGCCGCGCCGAGCGCCACCCACAGCGGCACGAGGTGATCCTCGCGCGGATGCGCCATGCGCGCATACGGCGCCTCGCTCCAGTGCAACAGCGCCTGCTCGCGCTCGGCCGGCGCGAGTTCCAGCAGCACGTGCTGCAGCCACATATCGAAGGCATTCGACGCCAGCGCGCCGCCCGCGCCGAACTGGCGCAGGTTGTGGAACGACAGCCCGCTGCCAAGGATCAGCACGCCCTCGTCGCGCAGCGGCGCCAGCGCCCGGCCGGCGGCCAGGTGGACGGCCGGGTCGTAATCGCGGCGGATCGACAGCTGCACGACCGGCACGTCCGCGTCGGGATAGATCGGCGCCAGCATCGAGAACGTGCCGTGGTCGAAGCCGCGTTCCGCATCCAGGCGGGCGGGCTGGCCGGCGTCGTTCAGCAATTGCGCGACCCTTGCCGCCAGCCCGGGTTCGCCCGGCGCCGGATAGCGGATCTGGTACGTGTGCGGCGGGAAGCCGCCGTAATCGTAGATCATGCCCGGCGCGGCGCCCGACGACACGGTGAAGTCGTCCGTCTCCCAGTGGCTCGTCACGACCAGCACCGCGGTCGGACGCACGCCGATCTGGCGCCTGACGTCGACCAGCGACGCTTCCAGCTCGGCATAGGCGGCGCCGTACTGGTCCTTCATCCACGGCCACGGGCCGCCTCCGTGCGAGACGAAATAGGTGGGCAGGCGGGTCATGGGGGCTCCTTCACGCGGCGTGTCAAATGGTCATGGTAGCCGATCCGCGCCGGGCGCGTGGACGCGGGTCAGCGCACCAGGGCGAGCAACGCGCACAGGCGCGCGCTGCGCATCCACCCGAGCACGACGACCGCCAGCTGGGCCAGCACGACGGCGCCGATCGTCCCGGCCGTTCCCAGCGCCGGCACGCGCGTGCGCGCGAGCGCGAGCAGCGTGGCGACCGTGATGCCGACGGCCGTGACGGCGAGGTAAGTCCCGAGCAGCGCCAGCGGCCGTCGCAGCAGCAGGGCGCAGCCGTGCCACCATGCCGCGACGGCGGACGTGCGGCGGCGGTCGGCGCCGAGCACGGCGCGGCCGACGTCGACCGTCGCGTGGGCCAGCAGCAGGACCACGGTCGTGGCCAGCAGGGCCAGGTGCGCGGCGCGTTCGGCGTCGCTTTCCAGCAGGGCCGTCGCGGCCGTCTGGCCGGCGAGCCGCCAGGCGCCGGCGCCCAGCAATCCGGCGACGCCGAGCGGCACGACGGACCACGCGAGCATGCGCGCCAACCGCGGATATTCCTGCGCGCCGGCGGCCAGCAGGGCGCCGGACCCGAGGCGTTGCGGCGCGCGGCTCGCCTCGACCGCCATGCCGGCCAGCAGCGGCGACAGCAGCAACGTCAGCGCCAGCGCGACGCCGCCGCCCAGGCCCAGCGCCGGCGCATGGCGTTCGCGCGCCGCGCCCACGATGTCGGCGAACGCGATCATGTCGAGGCGGTCGGCCAGCCGCGCCGCGTACACCGAGTGATCGAGGCTGGCGGACAGCAGCTGCCACACCGGCAGCGTGGCGACGATGGTCGGCAGCAGCAGGAGGACGGCCCACCACAGCAGCAACCGCCATTGCAGCGTATCGCGCGTCGCGCGCAGTACCGTGCCGGCGCCGGCCGGGCGGGACGCGCCGGCGTGCGCGGACCGGGGCGGGGCGAGGGTCGATTCGGTCGTCATAGCGTCGCGATCAGGGCCAGGAGATAGTCGGCGACGGCCGCGAAGTCGAGACCCCAGCGGCGCGATGCGCGCGTATCCGGTTCGAGGGTGCGGCTGTCATCGAGCTTGCTCACGTCGAGGTAGTGCAGGCGTTGCGGATCGAGTTCGGCCGAGACGGCCCGTGCGGTCTTCGTCCACACGAACTTGTGCCAGCGTTCGTCGGCGTTCCATTGCACGGTCTCGCGGCTGCCGTCGGCGAATTTCACGACGAGCGTCTGCGGGACCGGTGCGCCGAGGCGGCGGACCGTCACCTCGGTGCGATACGGATACGGTCCGGTGCCGTCCGGCGCGTGCGGATGCAGCTTGTGCCAGCGCGTGCGCGTCTCCTCGTTCCATCGGTCGACCGTGGCCTGCTTGTCCTCGATCCACGCACCGCCGCGCTGGCGCATGCCGGCGAGGGGCGGCAACGCCACGCTCGTGAAGTCGCCGATGCGATCGTCGACGCGCGTGACGGCGTAGACCTGGCGCGCGAACACGTCCTCGATGTCGGCGCGCCGGCCCGTCACCTCGGCCAGCGTCTCGCGCAGGTCGGCGATGCTCGGGTGGCGGAACTTCCAGCGCCGGTAGTACTCCTTGAACGCGTGTTCCATCGGGGCGCGGCCGATGCGCGCTTCGAGGTCGCGCATCAGCGTCGCCGTACGGGTGTAGACGGGGCCGATGTCTTGCAGGCGGTGCCACGCGTTGTCGCCGGGCGGATCGGCCGGGTCGTCGCGCGGCGTGGCGGCGCGCTCGGCGTCGAAGGTCGGGTAGCCGGGCGCGAAGCCGAGCCGGCGCAGGAGCGGCGTCGCGATGTATGCCAGCCGGCCCTGGTCGCGCATCATGCGGTTGTCCCAGTATTCGTTCAGGCCCTCGTCCAGCATCGGCTCTTCGAATTCGTTCGACGCGAGCAGGCCGTAGAAATAGCCGTGGCCGAATTCGTGGATCGTGACGAAGGCGAGGGCGGACTGGTTCGTGGTGCGCGGCTCGACCGTCCGATAAGCCTCGGTCGTGAAGAAGGTCGGGTATTCCATGCCGCCCGCTTCTTCCGCGTTGTAGGGCGGGATCACGATGGTCAGGGTCTTGTACGGGTACGGCCCCAGCGTGTCCGAGAAATACGTCAGCGCCGCCTTTGCCGCTTTCAGCGCGGGGGCCGCGCTGGCGCCGAATTCAGGCGGATACAGCACCGTCACCGTCACTTGCGGGCTGCCCGGGCCGGTCCACGTGTCGACGAGCGGCTTTGCCGTCTGCCGGTCGGCGGTCCAGGCGAAATCGTGGACGTCGCCCTGGGCGAAGCGCCATGTGCGCATGCCGTCCTTGTCGACGGGGGCGCCTTGCGGCTCGCCGGTCGCGCCCACGGTGTAGCCGCGCGGGACGGTCAGGCTGACGTCATAGCTGCCGAAGTCGGCGTAGAACTCGGAATTCATGTGGAACTCGTGCACGTTCCAGCGCGGCGCGCTTGCCCCGCGCTCGCCCGGCAGTTCCAGCACGCCGATCTTCGGGAACCACTGGGCGACGAGGTGGAACGTGCCGAAGTAGCCCGTGCGCGCGACGACGCGCGGCAGCTGCGTGAAAAAATCGATGTCGAACGTGGCCGATCCGCCCGGTGCCACGGCCCGCGGCAGGTCGAAGCGCACCACCGTGTGGTCGGTGGCGGGTCCGTCGTCGGGATGGACGAAGGTCCACGGCACGTGCGCGCCGCCTTGCGCGACGCGGCGCAGTTCGATGTGGCCCCACGCGCCCTTGATGTCGGTGGCGGCGCGGTACGAGCCGTCGCGTTCGCGCCGCTCCGTGAAGAACGTGCTGCCGGCGCCGTCGAACGCGTTCATGTACAGGTGCAGGTAGACGCTCGTTACGGCGACCGCGCTGCGGTTGCGCCATGTGAGCCGTTCGTGCCCGGTCACCGTGTGCTTGTCCGCATCGAGCGTGGCCGCGATGTCGTAATGGACGACGCGGTCGGACAAGGTCGGCTCCTGCCCCGTGCGCGGTCCGCCCCAGGCGTCCGGGCCGCTGGGGACGCGCACGGCGGCGGCATCGGGCGCGGCGAGGGCGATGCCGCCGGGCGCCGGTGCGGGCACTGGCACGATCGAAGGCGCTGCCGTCGGCGCAATCGAAGGCGGGGCTGCCGGCGCGATCGAAGGCGCGGCTGCCGGCGCGGCGAGCACCGCCGCCGCCAGCAGCAGGGCGGCGGCCAGTGCGGCGCGGGGCAGCGAGGTAAAACGCGGATGCATGCGGGACTCCAGGCGTGGCTCGTCGGTGCGCTCACTATATGCGAGTTCGCGGCGGGTCCGCGCGGGTTTCGTGCGGCGCGGCGTTGGCAGGGTTATAATCCCGGGGTTCTGGTGCCCGCATGCGCGTCTGCGCGTGCAGTTAAACGGGAAACACGAAGCGGCGCCGCCTCCGGCGGCACGCCAGCGTGTGCTGCCCCCGCAACGGTAAACAAGCGTCGCCGCACGGCGACAGGCCGCCCCGATGACCACTGTGCTTGCATAGGAAGGTGGGGCGGTCCGTCTTGGAGCCCGGAGACCGGCCAGACAGGTGAAGCCGGCTCGCGCCGCGCTTTTTGTGTACGCCGGCGTGCGGGGACGCTTGCCGGTGCCAACCCGAAAATAGAACATCCAATGCATTTTGCCGCCTCCACCCGCGGCGCGCCGGCTTTGACGCCGATCGCGCTGGCCTGCGCCGTATCCCTGTCCCTGTTCGCCGGCGCCGCGTGCGCCCAGGACGACGTCCCGTCGACCGTCGTCGTCACCGGTTCCCGCTTCCCCAGCGTGGCAAGCCTGCGCCCGATCGGCGCCACCGTCATCACGCAGGACGACATCCGCCGCGCCGGCGTCAACGACGTGAACAGCGCGATCCGCAAGGTCGGCGGCGTGTTCGGCCGCCAGAGCCTGGACTCGTCGCCCGACTTCGCGCTCGACCTGCGCGGCTTCGGGACCAACGGCGCGCAGAACATGGTGATCATGGTCGACGGCGTGCGCCTGAACGAGAACGAGCTGACGAATGCCGTGCTGTCGACGATCCCGATCGACACGGTCGAACGCATCGAGATCACGCGCGGCGGCGCCAGCGTGCTGTATGGCGAAGGCGCGACTGGCGGCGTCATCCAGATCACCACGCGCCGCGCGCTCGCCGCCGGCACGCACGGTTCCGTGTTCGCGGAAGGCGGCTCGTTCCACGAACACGACGTGCGCGCATCGCTGTCGCAGACGGCCGGCGCCGTCAGCGCCGACATCGCGGTGGCGCGCCAGGGCAGCGACAACTATCGCAAGAACAGCGATTTCGACCAGACGACGGCATCGCTCAACGTGCAGACGCGCTTCACCGGCGGCCGCGCCGGCATCCACGTGGAGAGCGCGCGCCAGGAGTCGCGCTTCCCCGGTTCGCTGACCCTGGCCCAGTTCGACGCCGACCCGACGCTGGCCTCGACGCCGAAGGACTTCGGTTCGCTCGACACCGACCGCGCGAACGTCTTCGCCGAGTATCGCGTGGGCGCCGTCGACCTGGCCGCGGACCTGTCGCACCGCGAGCGCAACGTGCGTTCGAACTATCTGTCGACGAGCTTCACGTCGGTCAACGCGTACGACGGCCGCCAGGACCAGTTCTCCCCGCGCGCGCGCTGGCTCGCCAGTGCGGGCGGCATGCTCAACGAACTGGTGGGCGGCCTGGACTTCACGCGCTGGAAGCGCAAGACGGCGTCGTCGTTTTCGACCGCCGACGCGAGCCAGGGCGCGAAGGCCGTGTACCTGCGCGACGAGCTGCGTTTCGACCCGGCCCACGACGGCCGCATCGCCCTCGGCGCGCGCCATGAGAACTTCGACAAGGATTATGTGGACGCGCTCGCCGGCGCCCCCGCGGAAGACCGCTCGCAGGCGCAGAACGCGTGGGAAGCGCAGGCCAGCTACCGCGTCCATCCGCTGGTCGAGGTGTACGCGAAGGCGGGGCAGAGCTACCGCGTCGCGAACGTCGACGAGAACAGCTACCGCTCCAGCACCGACATCCTGAAGGCGCAGACGTCGCACGACCTGGAATTCGGCACGACCCTGCGCCACGCGCCGGGCGACGACAGCCGCACGTTGACGGCGCGCGTGTTCCGTCATCGCCTGCACGACGAGATCTTCTACGATCCGACCGCGAACGGCGGCTGGGGCGTCAACACGAACCTCGACCCGACGGAGCGCAAGGGCTTCGAGATCGATGCCGAGGCACAGCTGGCCGCCGGCTGGCGCGCGAGCGCGCACGTGCAGCACGTGATCGCGCACTTCACGGCAGGCCCGAACACCGGCCGCGAACTGGTGCTCGTGCCGAAGAACGTGCTGACCGCGCGCCTCGCCTGGGCATCGGACAACGGCCAGTCGGCGGACGTGGGCGCGCAGTGGGTGGACAGCCAGCGCTACGGCAGCGACTTCACGAACGGCTGCGCGGCGCGCATCCCGTCGTACGCCACGTTCGACGGGCGCTACGCCATCAAGCTGGGCGCGTGGGAAATCGCCGCGGCGGGGCTGAACCTGGCGGACCGCCATTACTTCAGCAATGCGTTCGGGTGCAAGTCCGGCATCTATCCGAGCGATGGACGCCAGCTGAAACTGTCGGCGCGCTACGACTTCTGAGAACCGGGGTCAGAGCCCGATTTTGGGAAATTGCCAAAAATCGGGCTCTGACCCCGGTGTTGGTTACGACGGTAACGAAATGCAATAAATAAGCCAGGGCTAAGGTTGGTGGGCGAAAAAGTGGTAATCTCGCGATCGTTTGCTCAACCAACATAGAAGGAAAATTATGCGTTCCCTGCGTTTTGCCCTGCTCGCTACCGTGCTCGCCGCCAGCACCGCTTTCGCGTCGCCGACCGACCCCAAAAACGGTGTCGAATACGTGACGCTCGCTCAGCCGCAGCCGGTGCAGGCCGTGGGCAAGAAGGTCGAGGTGATCGAGTTCTTCATGTATCACTGCCCGCACTGCAACGCGCTGGAACCGCAGCTCGAGCAGTGGGTCAAAAAGCAGGGCGACAACATCCACTTCAAGCGCGTGCACCTGCCGTTCTCCGGCGCCAAGGATCCGGAAGCGCACCTGTACCTGACGCTGGAAGCGATGGGCAAGGCCGAGGAATTCCAGCCCAAGGTGTTCAAGGCCTGGCACGTGGATCACCTGCGCCTGAACACGGACGCCGCGATCATCGACTGGGTGGCGAAGAACGGCATCGACCGCGCCAAATTCATGGACGTGTGGAATTCGTTCGGCGTGACGACCAGGCTGCGCCAGCTGCCGCAGATCACGACCGATTACAAGGTCGATGGCGTGCCGACCATCATCATCGACGGCAAGTACCAGACCTCGCCCGCGATCGTCTACAATTCGGTCAAGAGCAGCAGCGAACCGGTGCTGTTCCAGGCCACCCTGCAGGTGATGGACGCCCTGGTGGCGAAAGCGGCGAAGTCGAAATAAGCGAAACAACGCAAGGTAGAGAAACAGCGCAATGAGTGATGTCGAAGGCAAGATCCTGAAGATGTACGACAAGTCCAAGCCGGACGAGGAGCACTTGTTCGACTCGAGCAACTGGAACCACGTCGCCTGGTGCATCGTGGTCGTGCTCGCGGGCCTGGTCTTCTGGCTCGCCATTGCGCTGGTCAATGCGGAAAACCAGCGCAACGCGTTGATGACGAAACAGTGCGCCGATCCCATCTTCAAAGGGGAGATCGACCGGCAATGCCTGCTGGCCGTGCATTCGCGCGAGCACTGGTGGCAGCACCTGTGGTACGGGATGCGCCACGTGACGCCGGAAGCCCCGGCAACGGTGGGTCGCCGCCGCTGAGGCGGCGCCGCAGCCACGGCGCTACGCGGCCAGCACGCCGTCCGGCAGGCTGATCACGAAGCGCGCGCCGCCCAGCGGCGACTGCTCGACCTTCAGGTGGCCGCCGTGCAGTGCGATCGCCTTGCGCGCGATCGACAGGCCGAGGCCGAACCCGCCCGTGGCGCGGTCACGGCTGCGGTCGAGCCGGTAGAACGGTTCGAAGATGCGTTCCCGTTCCTCTTCGGGGATGCCGGGGCCGTCGTCCTCGATGGCGATCTCGATGCGGCAATCGTCGCGCCGCACGCGCAGCGCCACCTCGTGCGCCGCGTATTTCTGCGCATTCCTCAGCAGGTTGCCGATGGCACGGGCGAGCAGGCGGCGGTCGGCGTCCATGCTGCCCAGGCGCTCGCCCAGGTCCACGTGCAGGCGCTGCGGACGCGGATGCAGGCCATCCGCGCATTCGCGCAGCAGCGGCTCCAGGTCGAACAAGGTGCGCTGCGTGCCCTGTGCATTGTCCAGCTTGCTCATCGACAGCAGCTCGTTGACGAGGTCGTTCAACTCCGCCAGGTCGCCCTCCATCGCCGTGATGCGCTTGCTTAAGGCCGGATCGGCCGCGCGCTCGTTCAACAATTCCAGGGCGAACTCCAGCCGCGCGATCGGCGTGCGCAACTCGTGCGAGACGGAATGCAGCAGGTTCTTCTGCGCTTCGAGCAGGCCCTGGATGCGCTCGGCCATCGCATTGATGCGCTCGGCCAGTGGATAGACGGCGTCCGCCGGCTTCAGGTCGGCCCGCGCCGATAATTGCCCGGCGCCGAACTCGTCCGCCACGCGCGACAGCGTCTGCAACGCCTGCCAGTGCGCGCGCGACCACAGCGCGATGGGCACCAGCAGCGCGAGCGCCACCACGACGTAGCGCACCACTTCCATCGCGAGGGCCTGGCCGAGGTCGATCGGCAGGTTGTACGCGTGGATCGCTTCCTCGTTGCTGCCGATGTAGCGCTCGCCGTGCAGGTCGACGCGCCGGAAGAATGCCTTGTGCTGCGGGTCCAGCACGACGTCGCCCCGCTCCAGCGCCGCATGCTGGCGCGCGGGCAGGGCGGCGCGCGCCTGGTCCAGCGGGATCAGGTCGAAATGGGCTTCGGACACTTCGCGCACCTTGTTCAGGCGGCCGAGCCACTCGTCGGCCGGGGCGCGGTCGACATATTGTTCGAGCAGAAAGATCTGGGCCGACGCCTGGCGCCGCGCGATGTCGTCGAGCGGGTCGCCGAACAGGCGGGCGAAGACGAAATAGATCACGAACGTCGCGCCCGTAATCGACAGCATCACGAGCACGAAGAAACGGAAGAACAGGCGATTCACGCCATCATCCTCCGGTCACGGCAAACACTGGGTCAGGTTTTGTCTTGCACATATCGAAATTGTATAGGAGCAATGGCCTATAAAACCATTATTTACAAATTGTGGACAAATGCCCGACAGTCGGCGGATGAAGTTCTTGCCGCACCTGCGTACGATTCGCATCGTCAGGGCACTCGAACACCGTGCGGGCAGCGCGGGCCGGCCCCGCAGCGCGCGGCGGGCGGTTCGGCGTGTCCTTATCGGGTTTTCCGTTTGGCCCACCTGATGCGCGAGAGACGGTGGGCCTTTTTTATTCCGATGCGTGCCGGGCACACGGCGCCATCGTACTCCTGAGAGAGGGGAGAATGAGCATTCCTGGACGCGTGATATGGCCGCTGGGCGCGGTCGTCGTCGGTGCGGTACTGGCCGCCTGCGGTGGTGGAAGTACCATGCACGACCTGCAAGCCACGCCGGGCATCGCCGTGGGCGAGCCGAACCCCGCCGCCCTCGCCACGGCGCCGTTCATCGAGATGGCGCGCACCGCCGGCTGTAACGAGACACGCAACCGTTTATTTGTCATCGACGGCAAGCAAGTGTTTTGGGACCGCGCCGGCCAGTGCGCCGATGCGTCATATGGGCAGGTCCTGTTCGGCAGCACGCCGGAGACGCGGTTGTGCTCGTCCGGCGACACGATCGCCGGCCCCAGGACGGATTGCCAGGACGAGAGCGCCCGCGCGCTGTTCGAGACGCTGGTCAAGAACGCCGACCGGCCCGACCTGGGCCTGGGCAGCGCCCACACGGTCGAGCCGCTGAGCTTCATGCCGCCGGCCGGCACGGCCATCGCCTACGACACGGTGGCGCGGGACAACCTGTCGGGCGTGACGGCGCCCCAGACCGTCGTCGTCAAGGACCAGGCCACCTGGGACAAGCTGTGGCGCCAGCATGCCGCCGGCCGCACGCCGGCGCCTGCCGTGCCGAAGGTCGATTTCACGCGCAAGATGCTCGTCGGCGTGTTCGGGGGCGAGTACGGCGACAGTTGCCACGGCATCGCCATCGCCCGCGTGGCGGCCGGCGCCAGCAAGCTGGACGTGGAAGTGGCCGGGCGCGCTACCCCGGCGCAAGCGGTCTGCCTGCCGGTCGTGAGCCACCCGATGCAGGTGGTGGCCGTCGACCGTACGGATGCGGACGTCGCCTTCATCACGGCGACCGCCGCGGACGTGCCGTTCCGGACGGCGGATGTGACGGCGTTGTCGAACATCCACGCGGCGCGCACCGTCGTCGTCAAGGATGCGGCCGCCTGGACCCGCCTGTGGAACGAACACGCACCCGGCCGCGCGCAGCCCGCCGTCGACTTCGCGGCCGACATGGTCGTCGGGGTGTTCATGGGGACCGGCGCCAGCGGTTGCTACACGACGGCCATCGACGGCGTCGTGCGCACGGCCGACAGGATCCTCGTGCACGAGCTCAGGTCCGTGCCGGGGCCGGACATCGCCTGCGCCATGCATGTGACGACACCGGCGCACCTCGTCGTCGTCCCGCGCAGCGACCTGCCAGTGGAATTTGCGCTCGAAGTGGCAACGCGGTAGGAAAGGATATGGGAGGACGGGAGACAAAGCCGTAGAATATTGTCTTCCCGAATCTTTCACCCGTGAACATGAACAAGCTTCTCTTCCTCGCGCTGGGCGCGGCCTGCGGCACGACGTGGGCCCAGACGCCGGCGACCAACCCCATGCCCGACGGCAGCCGCGACATGTACGCGGGCCTGGGCGTGCAGTCGGCGCCGCGCTGGGACGGGACGGGAAGCCGCAAGGTATCGGCGTTGCCGGTGCTCCAGGTCCAATGGAGCAACGGCCTGTTTATTTCCGGCATGAGCGCCGGGATGCACCTGTCGGACGATCCGACGTTCGAGTACGGCCCGTTGCTGGCCGTGCAACCGGGGCGCGACCGGACGGGAACCGGCCAGGCGATCGGCGGCATCGGCAGCACCGACACGATGCTGATCGGCCCGGTCCCGGAGCCGATCGACAAGCGCAACATGCGCAACACGGACCTGGACGGCATGGACAAGATCGGCGCCCGCCTGCAGGGCGGCGCCTTCGCGAACTATTACGTGACGCCGCAATGGCGCCTGATGAGCAGCCTGCTGTACGGCGCCGGCAACGACCACGACGGCGCCCGCCTGGACCTGGGCGTGCAGCGCCTGGCCGTCGAACTCGGCGCGCGGCATCACGTGTCGCTGTCCGCCGGCGTCACGGTCGTCAACCGCAACTACAACCAGACGTATTTCGGCGTCACCGCGGCGGAAGTGTCGCGCAGCCGTTTTTCCTACTACGAGGCGGGCGGCGGCCTGCAGGATGCGCACGTGGGCGTGCGCTGGAACTGGGCCTGGTCGCCCTCGTGGATGCTGACCTCCAACCTGCAGGCCAGGCGCCTGCTGGGCAGCGCCGCGCACAGCCCGCTCGTCGAGCGGTCCACCAACCTGACGGTTTCGACCGCCATCGCCTACCGGTTCTGATGATGCGCGCATCCCGCCAACTCGTCGCTGCCTTCGCCTGGCTTGCCGCGGTCATCCCGACCGTCGCGCACGCCCAGGCGCAGGCGGGCGAATGGGTGAGCTACCGCGATGCGTACCGGGCCATGGTCCAGTTCGAGAAATACGGCGGGCCGAAGAATCTGCTGCAGAGCCAGCTGCAAGTGCAGTCCAGGGACCATGCGGGCCTCGGCGAAGGCGCCCAGCTGACGCTGACGGGCAGGGTCACGCAGCTGAACCTGCCGCTGGACGCCCTCGGCCGCACCGTATTCCCCTTGCAGAAGGCGGCCTACGACGAAAACGCGGCGCTCGTACTGAACCGCAAAGGCATGCCGTTCGTGCTGCGCCCGCAGGTGACGATCGCGCCGCGCGCCGACGGCGAGTACGACGCCGCGATCCTGCGCACGGCCTGCGCCCAGGCGCTCGGTTTCGTGCGTTACGTGGATGCCTCGCAGCGCGCGCGCCAGTGCGCCGGCGTGCGCTTCGTGTTCCCGAAAAAGGAATCGGCCGGCGCCCGCCTGCGCCATGCGGACGGCGTCGAACAGGCGCTGCCGGTGACGGCCGGCGCGGCCTTCACGGGCGATCCCGACGAAGGATTTCCCATCGTGACCTGGCGCTTCGGCGCGGGCGCGGAACGGGCCCAGGTCATCACGTACAATGCGCCGCTGGCGATCGTGCCGATCTTCGAATAAGCCCATGCAAGGACAACGATGAACAAGACGATACTCGTCACGGGCGCCAGCCGCGGCATCGGCGCCGCCTGCGCGCTGCTGGCGGCACGGCGCGGCTACACGGTCTGCGTGAATTACCGCGACAACGCCGGCGCGGCGGACAGCGTCGTGCGCGCCATCGAAGCGGCCGGCGGACAGGCGTTCGCGGTCGCGGCCGACGTGGCGGACGAGGGCGCCGTCGAGCGCCTGTTCGCGGCCATCGATGCGCGCTGCGGCCGGCTCGACGCCCTCGTCAACAACGCCGGCATCCTCGCCCGCCAGAGCCGCGTCGAGCACATGGATGCCGCGCGCATCGGCCGCATCCTCGCGACCAACGTCACGGGCAGCTTCCTGTGCGCGCGCGAAGCGGTGCGGCGCATGTCGACCCGGCATGGCGGCAATGGCGGCGCCATCGTGAACGTGTCGTCGCGCGCGGCCGTGCTTGGGTCGGCCAACGAATACGTGGACTATGCGGCGTCGAAGGCCGCGGTGGACGCGCTGACGATCGGCCTGGCGAAGGAAGTGGCGCAGGAAGGCATCCGCGTGAATGGCGTACGGCCGGGCCTGATCGACACGGACATGCACGCGAGCGGCGGCGAGCCGGGCCGCATCCAGCGCCTGCAATCGTCAGTGCCGATGGCGCGCGGCGGGACGGCGGAGGAAGTGGCGGCGGCCGTCATGTGGCTGCTGTCGGATGAGGCGTCGTATGCGACGGGCACGTTCATCGACGTGTCCGGCGGACGCTGAAAAAACCGTCGTTCCCGCAGAGGCGGAAAGCAAGTAAAAACCGTCGTTCCCGCAGAGGCGGAAAGCAAGTAAAAACCGTCGTTCCCGCAGAGGCGGAAACCAAGCAAAAACCGTCGTTCCCGCAGAGGCGGAAACCAAGCAAAAACCGTCGTTCCCGCGCAGGCGGGAACCCAAGTTCGGCGCTCAGCTCCACGCCGAGGGCGAGAACAAGTAACCCTCGCCCCACACCGTCTTGATCTTTTCCGACAGGTTGTCGTCGAACTTGCGGCGCAGCTTGGAGATGCAGTTGTCGATGCTGCGGTCGAGCCCGTCGAACTCGATGCCGCGCATCTTCTTGAGCAGCTCGTCGCGCGACAGCACGCGCCCGGCGGCCTCGGCCAGCACGAGCAGCAGCTTGTATTCGGTATTGCTGAGCACGCACGGCTGGCCGCGCCACGTGACGCTGCGGTCGCTCGTCATGATGCGCAGTGCGCCGAACTCGAGCATGCGGGCGTCGGCGGTCGTCTTCGTCTGCGTGCGGCGCAGCAGGGCGCGCAGGCGCGCCAGCAGCACGCGCGGCTGCACGGGCTTGTTGACGAAGTCGTCGGCGCCTTGCTCCAGGCCGGACACCTCGTCGTACGTGTCCTCGCGCGCCGTGAGGATCAGGATCGGCACGTCGGACACGTCGCGGATCTGGCGGCACACGACCATGCCATCCATGCCGGGCAACATGAGGTCGAGCACGACGATGTCCGGCGCGGCCGTCTTGAAGTGATCGAGCGCGGCATCGCCCCGCGTGACGAGGTCGACCGAGAATTCATAGCCGGACAGGTATTCCGTCACCAGTTCCGCGAGACGCGGATCGTCTTCCACCAACAGTACGCGATACATGAGGTTCTCCTTCGACCTCGCATTGTATAAGAGCGGGCAACAACGGAGGATGTTTGGCGGGTAGGGGTGACAAATTCGTACAGTTTCGCGACAAACGGGCCGCGAATGCCGTGGTGCCGGCCGCGGCAGCGACACGCTGACCGGCGGCGCGGGCATCGATACGGCTGACCAGACGACACGGCCCGCGCGAGGCGGGCCGTGTGTTTCCCGTCGTTCCGGGCCTGGTCAGGCCGGAACGGACAGGCAATCGCCTCAGGCGAAGTTCTTGTTCACGAAGTCCCAGTTGACGGTGTTCCACCATGCCTCGACGAACTTCGGACGGGCATTGCGGTAGTCGATGTAATAGGCGTGTTCCCACACGTCGCAGGTCAGCAGGGCCTTGTTGTCGGTCGTCAGCGGGGTGCCGGCGTTCGACGTGTTGGCGATGTCGACGGTGCCGTCCGGCTTCTTCACCAGCCAGGTCCAGCCCGAACCGAAGTTGCCGACGGCCGATTTCTGGAACTCTTCCTTGAACTTGTCGAACGAACCCCACTTGGCGTTGATCGCATCGGCGACCGGGCCGGTCGGCGCGCCGCCGCCGTTCGGGCTCATGCAGTTCCAGAAGAAGGTGTGGTTCCACACCTGGGCCGAGTTATTGAAAACGCCGCCCTGCGACTTCTTGATGATCTCTTCCAGCGACAGGTTTTCGAACTCGGTGCCCTTGATCAGGTTGTTCAGGTTCGTGACGTAGGCCTGATGGTGCTTGCCGTAGTGGTATTCCAGCGTCTCGGCCGAGATGTGCGGCTGCAGGGCATCCTTGGCGTACGGCAGTGGGGGCAGGGTATGTTCCATGTCTTGTTCCTTGGTGAGTTGACGGGAGACTTTCTCGAAGTCTCTGCGGTACAGCAATTCGGGCGCTTATTCTAAACCGGTTAGCAGATCGTTGCAGATATGGCTTTGCGAAACCACCATATTGTCGGAAACGTCGGGAAACCTGCTGCGCGTTGCACTGGCGCTTTGCGATGCTCGCTGTACGCGCGTACGGCTGCGCTTATCAAGCACCATTGCGGCCGCTCGCGACGGTTTTTCGAGGTTCCCTCACTCCAATAAATCCTGCACGCCCGCCACGCTGACCTCGGCGCTGCCTTCCGCCAGGCGGATGCGCAGCACGTCGCGCGGCTTGATCTGCCCCGGTGCATGCAAGACCTTGCCTTTCGCATTGCTGACGATCGCATAGCCGCGTTCCAGCGTGCGCTGCGGGTTCAGTAGTTCGAGCTGCGCGGCCAGGCCGTTGAGCGCTTCGCGCCGCGCGCGCAACTGGTTGCCGATGCTCGCCGTCAGGTGGCGCCGGTCCGATTCCAGCCGCGTGCGCAGGCCGCTCCAGTCCGGACGATGGCGGGCCCAGCGCTGCTGCATCTGCGCCAGCAGCACGCCGTGCCGGTTCACCGGAGCGCGCACGGCATGCGTCAGACTGCTGGCCATGGCAAGAAGTTTCAGGCGCTGATGGGCGATCTGGCTCGATGGGCTCAGCAGGCGGCGCGACAGGTTGTCGAGGCCCTGGCTGGCGTCGGACAGCACGCGGTCCATCGCGCGGCGCAGGTCGCCGGCGTCCGCCTGCAGCGACGCGAGCCAGTCGGCGCGGGCGGTCGCGGCCAGCTCGGCGGCGGCCGTCGGCGTGGCGGCGCGCAGGTCGGCGGCGAAGTCGGCGATGGTGAAGTCGGTCTCGTGGCCCACGCCCGAGATCACGGGCATGCTGCACGCCGCGATCGCGCGCGCGACGGCTTCCTCGTTGAAGCTCCACAAGTCTTCGATCGAGCCGCCGCCGCGGCACACGATCAGGATGTCCACTTCGCGCCGGTGCGACGCGTTGGCAATGGCTTCCGCGATCTTTTGCGCGGCCAACTGACCCTGCACGGGCGCCGGATACAGCACGATGCGCACGTGCGGCACGCGCCGCCTGAGCGCCGTCAACACGTCGCGCAGGGCCGCCGCCTGCGGACTGGTGACGATGCCCACCGTGCGCGCGAACAGCGGCAGCGGCCGCTTGCGGGCTTCGTCGAACAGGCCTTCCGCGCCCAGCTTTTCCTTGAGGCGCATGAACGCTTCGTACAGCGCGCCCACGCCGGCCCGGCGGATCGCCTCCACGTTGATCTGGTAATCGCCGCGCGCGCCGTACAGCGTGACGAGGGCGCGGACCTCGACCTTGTCGCCTTCGCGCGGCGTGAAGCCGGCGTACTGGGCGCGGCCGCGGAACATGACGGCCCGCACCTGGGCCGCGTCGTCCTTGAGCGTGAAATACCAGTGGCCGCTCGCCGCGCGCGTGAAATTCGAGATCTCGCCGCCGATCCAGACGAGGGGAAAGGTGCGTTCCAGCAGGCGCGCGACCTGCTGGTTGAGGGCGGTGACGGTCAGTACGGGCGGGGCGGCATAGGCCGGATCGGCGTCTTCGGTGGGAAACATAGGCGTAAACTGGGTTGGACTGTCCACAAAAACATGGTTGCGCGCAGTGTAGGGCACATCTGCCGTAAAACGACAGATAGTTTTTGTAAACGCCTGATTTTTATAGTAAAAGCTTGCTGCCTGATTTCGATGCAGCAATCAAATTGCGTTATGGATCAATGGGTTGAGTGCATCTCCGAGTACTTGGCCACAATCTTATCCACAGAATGTGTGCGAAAGTGGACAAGCCGTAGGTGCCTCCGAATTCAGCGTGCATATGTTTTTCTAAAGCAATCAAACACTTAGGCCGCGATCCCGGCCGTTGCTCACATTGTTTTCCACAGTTTATGTGAACAGATGGGCGTGCGGTCCGCGTACTTGACCCGCACCGCTTGCCCGGCGCAGGTAAAACGTCTTGCCTAAAAATGCCGCACGACAAAAATCCCGTTTAAATTCAGATACTTCGTGCCCGCTCAAGACGCTTGCTCACAATCTTTTCCACAAAATTTGTGAAGAAGGCGGACGCCGGTCGCGGCATGCCTCATTTCCGAGGAGGCGACTATAACCCAAGACGCCGTGCGGTCGGGATACGCGCCCGTTCCGGTCGTTCGCCTGTGTACAAGTACCGTTTGCCTAAAAAATGGGCTTGGAGATGAATCGTGATTAGAATCAAAGACTTGAGGAGCGATCAATAATCTTGCTCACATCGTTTTCCACAGTTTGTGTGAAGAATCCCGTTCCCTGGGGCGGTACCGTCGGCAAGCCGGTTGTTCAAAAAACAGGCGGGCACGACTTTCCCTTGCAAATCAATTGTTTAGCCTACGGTTTGTGCGCTTGCGCACAATTTTGTCCACAAAAAATGTGCAGAAGGGTCGGGGCGGTACGTGGCTGTAGTTGCACTCAACCGTGCCTATTTTTTGGACTTGGAAATTTCCATGTGTAAAATCAAAGACTTACCGTCTGTAAGACTGTTTCCTCACAAATTTATCCACAGAAATTGTGGGCAACTACATGTGCTGATCCCTGTGCGAACCAAAGAAATTGCCTGAGGGGAACTCATCCCGACCGTGCCGCGTTTTTACGCACGGAAAAATATCCTTTAAGAATCAAGGTACTTGGCGTCACGAGCGCGCCTTGCACACACTTTTATCCACAGAAAGTGTGCAGAACTCTACTTGCCGCAAACCGGGCAACACGTTACATTGCGCAACTACCTTGTCTATTGATTTTTACTCATCCAGGAGTCCCATTTGCTCGCCATTCTCCAAGCTGCCGGCTGGCCCATCTGGCTGTTGCTGATCGCCTCGATCATTGCCCTGGCCCTGATCATCGAGCGCGTGATCTACCTGCGCCGCGAAAAGATCCTGCCGCGCCAGCTGCTCGATGAAGTGATCCAGGTCTATCGCAACGGCAAGGTCACTCCGGACATCATCGACAAGCTGCAGACGAATTCCCCGCTCGGCGCCGTGCTGGCCGCCGCGCTGCGCAACGTCGACGCGCCGCGCGACGTGATGAAGGAATCGATCGAGGAAGCGGGCAGGGGCGTCGCCCACGTGCTCGAGCGTTTCCTGACGACGCTGGGTACGATCGCTTCGCTGGCACCGTTGATGGGCCTGTTCGGCACGGTCGTCGGCATGATCGAGATCTTCGGCGCCCAGAACGCCAGCGGCACGAATCCCGCCCAGCTGGCGCACGGTATCTCCGTGGCGCTGTACAACACGGGCTTCGGCCTGGCGATCGCGATGCCGGCCCTCGTGTTCTACCGCCATTTCCGCGCGCTGGTCGACAGCTTCATCATCGACATGGAGCTGCAGGCCGTGAAATTCGTCGACGTCGTCCACGGTGCGCGCAAATGATCGATTTCCGCCGCGGCCGCAAACGCGAGGATCCGGAAATCAACCTGATCCCGTTCATCGACGTGCTGCTGGTCGTGCTGATCTTCCTCATGGTCACGACGACCTACAGCAAGTTCACGGAACTGCAGATCACGCTGCCCACGGCCGATGCCGAGAAGGCCGTCGAGAAGCCGTTCGAGATCAACGTCACGGTCGATGCCAAGGGTAATTACACGGTGAATAATGTCCCCGTCGCGTTCCACGGCGTCGCGAGCCTGGCGGACGACCTCAAGCGCGCGGCCGGCATCGGTCCGGACGGCCAGCCGCTGGCGACGCCCGTGAAGGACCCCGTGATCATCGTCAACGCCGACCAGTTCGCGATGCACCAGATGGTGATCAACGTGCTGGAAGCGGCGCGCATGGCGGGCTACGACAAGCTGACGTTCGCGGCGCAGACGGGCGGGCAGAAGTAAATCGAGATCGTCCTTTCCGGCACTGCCGGAAACGACTCCCCGCGCCGGCGGGAATCCAAGTTCTGCGAGCGCTGACGATGCGCGTGCAAATTGGGTCCCCGCCTTCGCGGGAACGACGTTTTTGCGCTAGCGCGCTTTTTGAGCTAACGCGCTTTCCGAACCAAAGCTTTACATGGCATCCTCCCTCGAATCCACCTTGACCCGCGCCTGGCTGCGCCGCGGCCCGCTGGCCATCGCCCTGTTGCCGCTTGCGTTGCTGCTGCGCGTGCTGGTCGCGCTGCGCGTCGCGTTGTACCGCGCCGGCATCCTGAAGTCGGAACGGCTGCCCGTGCCCGTGGTGGTGGTCGGCAATATCTTCATCGGCGGCACCGGCAAGACCCCGCTGACGATCTGGCTGGCGCAGCAGTTGCGCGCGGCCGGGATGCGCCCCGGTGTGATCTCGCGCGGTCATGGCGGCGCGGAAGAGGCGCCGCGCGAAGTGTTGCCGACGTCGCGCGCACAGGACGTCGGCGACGAACCGCTGCTGATCGCGGGCCGGGCCGGCTGTCCCGTCGTCGTCGGCCGCAGGCGCGCGCAGGCCGGGCGCCACCTGCTGGCGCTGCATCCCGACGTCGACGTGTTGATCACCGACGACGGCCTGCAGCACTACGCGCTCGCGCGCGACGTGGAGATCGTCCTGTTCGACGGCCGCGGCACCGGCAATGGCTGGACCCTGCCGGCCGGCCCGCTGCGCGAGGCGCCATCGCGGCGGCGCGATTTCACCGTCGTCAACGCGCCCGACATCACGCCGGCGCTGGCCGCCGCGGTGCACGGGCAGCCGTGGCAGATGCGCCTGGCGGGCGACCACGCCGAGCGCCTGATGGACGCGAACGCGCGCGTGCCGCTGTCTCGGCTGCGCGGCAAGCGCGTGCTGGCGGCGGCCGGGATCGGCAATCCGGGGCGCTTCTTCGCCATGCTGCGCGCCGCCGGGCTGGAGGTCGCCGAGCTGCCGCTGCCCGATCACCACGACTTCCTGGACGACCCGTTCCGCGCCGTCGACGCCGACGTCATCCTGGTGACGGAGAAGGATGCAGTAAAATGTCGGCAACTTGAAACAATCAACAACGACCCGCGCCTGTGGGTCGTGCCGGTCGGCGCGCAGATCGATGCCGCGCTGGCTGCCCAAATCGTGGAGAAATGTCGTGGACGCCCGACTGCTTGATATCCTGGTCTGCCCGCTGTGCAAGGGACCGCTCGAATATGACAAGAAAGCGCAGGAACTGATCTGCCGCCCGGACCGCCTCGCGTATCCGATCCGCGACGGCATCCCGATCATGTGGGCCGAAGAGGCGCGCAAGGTCGAGCCGATCCTGTGATCGCATGAGTTTCGTCGTCATCATCCCGGCACGCATGGCCTCGACCCGGCTGCCGAACAAGCCGCTCGCGGACCTGGGCGGCAAGCCGATGGTCGTGCGCGTGGCCGAACGGGCGCAGCAATCGGGCGCATCCCGCATCATCGTCGCCACCGACCACGCCGGCATCGCGGCCGCGTGTGCCGCGCACGGCATCGAGGCCTGCATGACGCGCGCCGATCACCCGTCCGGCACCGACCGCATCGCCGAAGTGGCGCGCGCGCTGGACCTGGCGCCGGATGCCGTCGTCGTCAACCTGCAGGGCGACGAGCCGCTGATCGCCCCCGCGCTGCTGGCCGCCTGCGCCGCGCGTATTTCTGCGGACGTGCCGATGGCCACGTGCGCCCATCCGCTGTCGGACGCGCCCGACGCCTTCAATCCGAACGTCGTGAAGGTCGTGCTGGACAAGGCCGGGCGTGCGCTGTATTTCTCGCGCGCGACGATCCCGTGGCACCGCGACGGCTTCGCCGCCACCCGCGACCGGCTGCCGGCCGGTTACGTCCCGCTGCGCCACATCGGCCTGTACGCCTACAGCAATGCCTTCCTGCAGCGCTATCCGCAACTGGAGGCGTCGCCGCTGGAATCGATCGAGGCACTGGAACAGCTGCGCGTGCTGTGGCATGGCGTGCCCATTGCCGTGCACGTGACGGACGAGGCGCCGCACGCCGGCGTCGACACGCCGGCCGACCTCGAGCGGGTGCGGCTTTTCTATACATCTTGATCCTGTTGGAAACTACTCTTCAGGCTGCTTGCGCCAGGTCAAACGGCTGAGAGATCGCCGGCCGCCGGTGGCGTCGAATGCTGCTTTTGTGGTAAGTTTCGTACCAGCTAGTCAGACATGCATCAATGCGGTTATCTGTGCGCAATCTGTGCGTAAGGATAACTGCACTAAAAAAATTATTAGATACCTTTAGGAATCCTTCATGCGTCTCATTCTGTTAGGAGCCCCCGGCGCCGGTAAAGGCACCCAGGCAAACTTCATCAAAGAAAAGTACAACATCCCCCAGATTTCCACCGGCGACATGCTGCGTGCGGCCATCAAGGCAGGCACCGAGCTGGGCCTGGCTGCGAAAAAGGTGATGGATGCGGGCCAGCTGGTGTCGGACGACATCATCATCGGCCTGGTGAAGGAGCGCCTGAAGGACGCGGATTGCGCCAACGGCTACCTGTTCGACGGCTTCCCGCGCACCATCGCGCAGGCCGACGCCATGAAGGACAGCGGTGTCAAGATCGACTACGTGCTGGAAATCGACGTGCCCGACGAGCTGATCGTCGAACGCATGAGCGGCCGCCGCAGCCATCCGGCCTCGGGCCGTGTGTACCACATCAAGTTCAATCCACCGAAAGTCGACGGCCGCGACGACGTCACGGGCGAACCGCTGGTCCAGCGCGACGACGATACGGAAGAAACGGTCAAGAAGCGCCTGGCCGTGTACCATAACCAGACCGAAGTCCTCCTCGGCTACTACAACAAGTGGGCGGAATCGGGCCTGCCGGGTGCACCCAGGTATCGCAAGATCTCGGGTGTCGGTCCGGTCGAACAGGTACGGGACGCCGCATTCGCGGCACTCGCAGGCTGAGCATTCCAGGGCGGCGCAAGCCGCTCTTTTTGGCTCCGGATGACTAGTGCCATCCGTCCAGGTTTTTAGATCAAAGTTTTGTCGCACCTGGTGCGGCGAATGCAGCAAGGCAGGCCGCTCCAGCGGACATCGCACGACGGCCTTCGACTGTGGTTGTTTGATCGAAGAACGAGGGGGACGACATGGCATCCGCGCAGCTCATCTTCGCCGTCGCATGCGGCGTCATCGCGGTATTCTACGGCTTGTGGTCGCGCCGATGGGTCCTTCTCCAGGATCCCGGCAACGCGCGCATGCAGGAAATCTCGCTGGCCATCCAGCAGGGGGCCTCGGCCTACCTGGCGCGCCAGTACCGGACCATCGGCATCGTCGGCATCGTGCTGCTGATTGCCATCTTCTTCCTGCTCGGCGGGGCCACCGCGGGCGGCTTCCTGGCCGGCGCGCTGTTGTCCGGGGCCTGCGGCTTCATCGGCATGAACGTCTCCGTGCGCGCCAACGTGCGCACGGCGCAGGCGGCCGCGACGGGGCTCGACGCGGCGCTGAACGTCGCCTTTCGCGGCGGCGCCATCACGGGCATGCTGGTGGTCGGCCTCGGCCTGCTGGGCGTGGCGCTGTTCTACTGGATCCTCATCCTGCGCGCCGACGCCGCCCTGTCGCCCCATGACGTCATCCAGCCGCTCGTCGGGCTGGCGTTCGGCGCGTCGCTGATCTCGATCTTCGCGCGCCTGGGCGGCGGCATCTTCACCAAAGGCGCCGACGTGGGCGCCGATCTCGTCGGCAAGGTCGAGGCCGGCATTCCGGAGGACGATCCGCGCAATCCCGCCGTCATCGCCGACAACGTGGGCGACAACGTCGGCGATTGCGCCGGCATGGCGGCCGACCTGTTCGAGACCTATGTCGTCACGCTGGTCGCCACGATGCTGCTGGGGGCGCTGATGATCCCCGGCATGGGCGGCGCCGGCATGAGCTATCCGCTGCTGCTGGGCGGCGTGTCGATCATCGCGTCCATCATCGGCTGCTCGCTCGTGAAGAACCATCCGGGGCACAAGATCATGTACGCCCTGTACACCGGCCTGTGGTGGTCGGCGGCGCTGTCGCTGGTCGGGTTCGCCGTCGTCACCTGGCTCGTGTGGCCGGACGAGGCCATGCGCTGGCGCATGCTGGGCTGCGCCACGGTCGGCATCGCGCTCACCGGCCTGATGGTCTACATCACCGAGTACTACACGGGCACCGAGTTCGCGCCCGTGCGCCACATCGCCGAAGCGTCGACGACGGGCCACGGCACCAACATCATCGCGGGGCTGGGCGTGTCGATGAAGTCGACGACGTACCCGGTGCTCGTGGTGTGCGCGGCGATCCTCGTCGCCTACCAGCTGGGCGGCCTGTACGGCATCGCCATCGCCGCCACCGCGATGCTGTCGATGGCCGGCATCATCGTCGCGCTGGACGCCTACGGCCCGATCACGGACAACGCCGGCGGTATCGCCGAGATGAGCGGCATGCCCGACCAGGTGCGCGCCGTCACCGACCCGCTGGACGCCGTCGGCAACACGACCAAGGCCGTCACGAAGGGCTACGCCATCGGCTCGGCGGGACTGGCCGCGCTGGTGCTGTTCGCCGATTACACGCATGCGCTGGAAGCGCAGGGCACGCACCTCGCGTTCGACCTGTCGAACCCGATGGTCATCGTGGGCCTGTTCATCGGCGGCCTCGTCCCCTATCTGTTCGGGGCGCTGGCGATGGAAGCGGTGGGGCGGGCGGCGGGCGCCGTCGTGATCGAGGTGCGGCGCCAGTTCCGCGACATCGTCGGCATCATGGCGGGCACCGGCAAGCCGGAATACGACAAGGCCGTCGACATGCTCACCGCGTCCGCCATCCGCGAGATGGTGCTGCCGTCGCTGCTGCCGGTGATCGTCCCGATCCTCGTCGGCATGCTGCTGGGACCTGCGGCGCTGGGCGGCATGCTGATGGGTACGATCGTGACCGGACTCTTCGTCGCGATCTCGATGACGACGGGCGGCGGCGCCTGGGACAACGCCAAGAAATATATCGAGGACAACCACTACGGCGGCAAGGGCTCCGATGCGCACAAGGCCGCCGTCACGGGCGACACGGTGGGCGATCCGTACAAGGACACGGCGGGGCCGGCCGTGAATCCGCTCATCAAGATCATCAACATCGTGGCGCTGCTGCTCGTGCCGCTGCTGCCGGCGGGCGGCTGGCTGTCCGTGTCGGCGCCGCAGTCGCTGTATCCGAAGCCGGTCGCGACGGCGCATGCGGTTGCGGTGCCGGTTCAGCGTGCTGGTCTTCGCGTCGGGTGGGTGGCCCCCGCGCGCCAGGCGGTCAGCGCTCCAGCGCCCCGGTGAGCGCGCGCTCCAGCGACGCCCGGTCCGAATCGCCGCGGTAGCGCACGCCGTTGATGTAGAGGGTCGGGGTGCCGGTGGCGCCGTCGTGGCGGGCGCGTTCGGCGTCCGCCTGCACCCGCGCGCGCTGGCGGCGTTCCAGGATCTCGGCGCGGAAGCGTTCGATGTCGAGGTCCAGGCTTTCGGCCAGCACGGCGAGATCCTGCTTGGCGCGGACCTGGTGCTGCCGTTCGAACAGCACGTCGTGCATGTCCCAGAACCGGCCCTGGCTGCCCGCGGCTTCGGCCGCTTCCGCCGCCAGTTCGGCCAGCGGGTGCAGGTGTGCCAGCGGCAGGTGCCGGTAGACCAGGCGGATACCGCCGAACCGACCGTCCAGGTCGCGTAGCGCGATGTGGGCGCGTGCGCTGTACGGGCACTGGAAGTCGGCATATTCGATCACCGTGAGCGTGGCATCCTCCGGTCCGCGCACGTGCTCGGCGTTTCCGATCTCGTCAACTCGTTGCATCGCTGTCTCCCCGGTGCGGCGGCGCGCCAACACGGCGTGCCGCATCATGGGCGCCATGATGGCATGACGCGCGCGCTCATGTAGTAAATTTTCACCCGGCAAGAAGATAGGTGTAAAAACAAAACAGATGGCGACGTGATCGCCTCCGTTGCGGTACAGTAGCGCCATCAGCGGTCTTGTTTCCTGAACAAGCCGCGCCAGCTTACTAACCAAATGGAGAAAACCATGACGAGCAATCTTGGAAGAAAGGGCGTATCCGACGCGCCCGGCCTCGATCCCACCAACGTTCCACGCCTGGACGGCATGCAGGACACCGACGGCGCGAGCCGTGCCGAGCTGCAGCGCGCCCTGCTGGTCTACGGCATGGCCGGCGCACTCGGCGCCGATCACGTACGGGGCGCCATCGAGGACGTGCGCGCCTGACCGGATCGCTGACGCCCGGCACGCCAACGGGACCCGCGGGTCCCGTTTTTCATGAGAACACGCACATCCGGTCCGCCTCCTCGCGCAGCCAGGGCCGGAAATCGGGATGCGCGATGGCGATCAGCGCCTGCGCGCGCTGCCTGGCCGACTTGCCGCGCAACTGGGCCACACCCCATTCCGTGACGACGTAGTTGACGTCGTTCTTGCTCGTGGTGGCGTGGGTGCCGGGCGCCAGGGTCGGCACGATGCGCGAGACGGTGCCGTCCTTCGCCGTCGACGGCAGCACGATGAAGGATTTGCCGCCGCGCGAGCGGTTCGCGGCGCGCACGAAATCCACCTGGCCGCCTGTGCCGGAATAGGGCAGGTGCCCGATGCTTTCGCTGCCGCACTGGCCGAGCAGGTCGATCTGCAGGCTGGCGTTGATCGACACGAGCTTGTCGTTCTGCCCGGCGACGTACGGGTCGTTCGTGAAATTCGACGGATGCATTTCCAGCATCGGATTGTGGTGCATGAACTCGTACAGCCGGCGCGAGCCGAGTGCGAACGTCGCCACCATCTTGCCCGGCAAGAGCGTCTTCCTGCGGTTGGTGACGGCGCCGGCCTCGACGAGCGTCAGGATGCCGTCACCGATCATTTCCGTGTGGATGCCGAGGTCGCGCTTGCCCGTCAGCTGCATGACGACGGCGTCCGGAATGCCGCCGTAGCCGATCTGCAGCGTCGATCCGTCCTCGATGTGCTCGGCGACGAGGCGGCCGATCGCTTCCTGCACGGGGCCGATGTGCGGCAGGCCCACTTCCATGATCGGGTCCTCGCTCTCGACCAGCGCCGTGACCTGGGAAATGTGCACGTGGCATTGGCCGTGCGTGTAGGGGACATGCGGATTCACCTCCAGCACGACGGCGCGCGCCTTCGCCACGGCCGCCATCGTGTAGTCGGTGCCGAGGCTGAGGGCGAAGTGGCCGGAGGCGCTCATCGGCGAGGCCATCGCGAACACGACGTCGGCCGGCATCAGGCCCCGTTCGATCAGCACCGGAATCTCGGAAAAATAATTCGGGATGAAATCGCACCAGCCGCCCTGGCCGCCGGCGCGCGACGCGCCACCGAAGAACAGCGCGGCATGGCGCACGTGCGCCCGGTGTTCCTGGGCGAAATAGCCGTACTTGCGCATGGCGAGGATCTGCGCCACCTGGACGCCCGTGAAGCCGCGGCATTCGTCCGACAAGGCGTGCAGCAGGGTGGGCGGTTCGCCGACACCCGTCGGCACGACGATCATGTCGCCGTCGCGTACGTGGTTGAGGGCATCGAAGGCACTGCCGCGCCGGGCGCGGTACATCTCCTGCATCGTCTGCATGGTCGTCTCCTGTGGGAAGCCTCGAAGAACCGGCGCGAACGTCGCAGCCGGCGCGGCCCGACGAGGGTGCAATGCGCGGCAGGTCGTTGACGCTTCCAGTCGTTTTTGTTTGAAAAACATGCGCTTTGGCAGCTTAACAGCGTGGCCGAAGATACTGACGCGCACCTGACGCGCGTTGGATGCACAGCTGCGCGCCGGGACGGGGCCGCGCGGCCGATAATGCAAGGACGAGGAGCGAACATCATGGCACAACGACGACAGTTAGCCGCGGCCGCGCTGGCCGCATGCGCCGTGCTCGCCAGGCCGTGCATGGCGCCGGCCGCGGCGGCCCGGGCGCAGCAGGCGCGCGCGCAGGACGCGGCCACGCGGCGCCAGTCGGAACGCACGGACCAGGCGAACCGCGAGGCCGCCGTGGCCGACGAAGCCAGCGCGGCGCAAGGGCATCCGGCCGCCGGCGGGGCCGCTCCCGCGGCCAACGACGGGGCGAACGACGTGGCCAACGACAGGGCCAACGACGGGGTCAACGACAGGGCCAACGACAGGGCCAACGACAGGGCCAACGACAGGGCCAACGACAGGGCCGCGGCCGGACGCACGCCGGCACCCAGGCTGAGCTATGGTCCGGTGCTGGCGCCGCGGGGCCCACAGCGCGCCGATCCGGCCCGCAAGGAGCCGGCCGAGGTGCGCGACGAAACGGACACGCTGGCCCGCGACCCCGCGCCGCAGCAGGCCCGGCCGTCAGATAAGCAACTAACCGACAAGCAGCGCAACGAGCAAAATAACCAGCGCAACGAGCAAAATAAACAGCGCAACGAGCGAAATAAAGGACAGCGGGAAGAACAACGCGAAGAACAGCGCCGGCGCGCCGCGCGCCGCCACGAGGCCTGGCAGGGCGAAGGCCCGATGGCGCCGCGCCCATTGCGTTCCGGCGCGGTTCCCCCGGCGACGGCCGCCGTGCCGATCCCGCCGCCGCTGCCCGCGCCGCAGCCGACGGTACCCAGTTCGAACGTGATCCGGGCCTGCCAGGGCATCGTCTGCACGGATGCGGCCGGCAATACGTTCAACGGCAGCGGCAATGCGGGCGTCGGCAGCGGCGGCCGCACGTGCACCCGGACCGGCACGACCGTGCAGTGTTTTTGATGCACGCATGGTGTTTCCACCAAAACCCCGCTAAAATCCGCTGGTTGACGTTTACGTAAACGGCAAGACTATATCCAGCTGACCAGTGAAGGGGAGACAGATGCAAATCCAGAATAATGTGTTCATCGTGACGGGCGGCGCTTCAGGCCTGGGCGCGGCCACCGCGCGCACCATCGTGGAGGCGGGCGGCAAGGTCGTGCTGGCCGACGTGCAGCAGGAAGCGGGCGCGGCGCTTGCCGCCGAGCTGGGCGCCGCGGCACGGTTCGTGAAATGCGACGTGACGTCGGAGGCGGACGGCCAGGCCGTCGTCGCGGCGGCGCTCGCGTTGGGCAGCCTGCGCGGCCTCGTCAACTGCGCCGGCGTCGCGCCGGCCATCAAGACGGTCGGCAAGGACGGCCCGCATCCGCTGGACGCGTTCCAGCGCGCCGTCAACATCAACCTCGTCGGCACCTTCAACATGTGCCGCCTCGCCGCCGATGCCATGGGCAAGGAAGAGGGCCTCGAACACGGCGAGCGCGGCGTCATCATCAACACGGCGTCGGTCGCCGCGTTCGACGGCCAGATCGGCCAGGCCGCCTACGGCGCGTCGAAGGCCGGCGTGGCCGGCATGACCCTGCCGATGGCACGCGACCTGTCGCGCAGCGGCATCCGCGTGATGACGATCGCGCCCGGCATCTTCGAGACGCCGATGCTGATGGGCATGCCGCAGGAAGTGCGCGATTCGCTGGGCAAGATGGTGCCGTTCCCCCCGCGCCTCGGCATGCCGCGCGAGTACGCGCACCTGGCCAGGACCATCATCGAAAACGTCATGCTGAACGGCGAGACGATCCGCCTGGACGGCGCGATCCGCATGCAGCCGAAGTAAGACGGCGTGAGCGGTTAAGCAATTTCGGTTACGATGCTCCATGGTATCGAGCGCGCGGCCGGCCGCCGCGCGTTGTCGATCGGCGCGCGGCCGGCCGCCGCGCGTTGTCATTCTTGGAGATCGCATGAAATCGAAGTTGCTCGCCCTGGTCCTCGGCACCGCGTTTGCCGCTGCCTTTCACCCGATCGTCGCGTTCGCGCAGGACGCGCCGACCCTGCAGCAGGCCCCGGAAGCCGCCAGCGGTTACACGGAAAAGGCCGGCTGGATCGCGCGCAACTACATGGTGGCGGCCGCGAATCCGCTGGCCGTCGAGGCGGGTTACGAGATGTTGAAGCAGGGCGGCACGGCGATCGACGCGGGCATCGCGACGCAGTTGGTGCTCACGCTCGTCGAGCCGCAATCGTCCGGCATCGGCGGCGGCGCGTTCCTGATGTATTACGACGGCAAGAAGGTCCAGGCCTACGACGGCCGCGAGACCGCGCCGTCGAAGGCGGACGAGCACCTGTTCCAGCATCCGGACGGCACGCCGATGTCGCGCCGGGAAGGCATCGTGGGCGGCCGCTCGACGGGCGCGCCGGGCGTGCTGCGCATGCTCGCGCTGGCGCATCGCCAGCATGGCAAGCTGCCGTGGAAGGCCTTGTTCCAGCCGGCGATCCGCCTGTCCGAGCAAGGATTCGCGGTCAGCCCGCGGCTGCACAGCCTGCTCGCCGAGGATGCTTACATCCGCAAGGACCCGACGGCGCGCGCCTATTTCTACGCGCCGGACGGCAAGCCGTGGCCCGTCGGCCACGTGCTGAAGAACCCCGCGCTGGCGCGTACCCTGCACGAACTCGCGGACGGCGGCGCCGAGGTGTTTTATACGGGCCGGATCGCGCGCGACATCGAAGCGAAGGTCAAGAGCCACCCGACCAATCCCGGCCTCCTGAGCGCCGCCGACATCGCCGCCTACCAGCCGAAATTGCGCGAGCCCGTCTGCAACGACTACCGCGCCTACACCGTGTGCGGCATGCCGCCGCCATCGTCGGGCGGCATCGCCGTGGCCCAGATGCTCGGCATGCTCGAGACGCGCGACATGAAAGCGCTGGCCCCCACCGACGGCATCCCCGGCACGGAGGCCGTGCACCTGTTCACGGAAGTGGGCCGGCTCGCATACGCGGACCGCGACCGCTACGCCGCCGACACCGACTTCGTCCCGCTGCCCGGCCGCGGCATCCCGGCGCTTCTGGACAAGGGCTATCTCGCCCAGCGCGCCAGCCTGATCGGCCAACGTTCGATGGGCAAGGCGCAAGCCGGCCATCCGCCCGGCGTCGAGTCGGCGTGGAACTGGGGCATGGACAATTCGATCGAGGCGCATTCGACGTCGCACATCGTCGCCGTCGATCCGTACGGCGCCGGCCTGTCGATGACGACGAGCGTCGAGGACGCGTTCGGGTCGCGCCAGATGGTCGACGGCTTCATCCTGAACAACCAGCTCACCGACTTCTCGTTCGATTCGCGCGACGCCAACGGCCCCATCGCCAACCGCGTCGAGCCGGGCAAGCGCCCGCGCAGCGCGATGAGCCCGACGATCGTGTTCGACAAGAAGACGGGCCGGTTCGTCGAAGCCGTCGGCTCGCCGGGCGGTCCGCTGATCATCAACTACGTGGCCAAGGTCCTCGTCGGCACGCTCGACTGGGGCCTCGACATGCAGCAGGCGATCTCCCTGCCCAATTTCGGCAGCCGCAACGGCCCGACCGAGCTGGAGACCGGCCGCTTCCCGGCAGCCGAGATCGCGGCGCTCAAGGCGCGCGGCCACACGGTGCGCGTATTCGAGCAGACGTCCGGCCTGCAGGGGATCGCGCGGATGAACATCCACGGCGTGCCGCTCCTGTTCGGCGGCGCCGATCCCCGTCGGGAAGGCATCGCAAAAGGCGAGTAATGGTGGGGCCTCGATAAACCTGCTGCGCGTCGCTGAGCCGGCCTGCGATGCTCACCGTGCCGTAAGTACGGCTGCGCTTCTCGGCCGGCGCTGCTTCCGGCCGCTACGGTTTCTCAAGGCCATGATACGGCGTCGACCAGTTGTCGAGACCTGAATACAACGAAGTATTAGCGAACTATTTGTCGAGAAGCTATTTATTCACCGCAAGTTAAGCAGAGTTTGCTAATCTTGCCGTGTGGACATTGAACGTAAAACGGGGTTGATCCTCAGCGGAGGCGGCGCGCGCGCGGCTTACCAGGCTGGG
This sequence comes from Massilia luteola, assembly GCF_034420155.1. Lineage (NCBI taxonomy): Bacteria > Pseudomonadati > Pseudomonadota > Betaproteobacteria > Burkholderiales > Oxalobacteraceae > Massilia > Massilia luteola. The sequence goes on along the minus strand of NZ_JAXOFN010000004.1, from coordinate 211,856 downwards.
GTCTTGCAGGCAATCTCCCGCATCCTGGGGGAGGCGGGCTGGCCCGCCGCGCGCAACCCGTTCGATATCATCTGCGGCACGTCCGCCGGCGCCCTCAACGCCGCCGCGCTGGCCTGCCGCGCCGACGACTTCAGCGACAGCGTCGACCAGCTGGCGGACGTGTGGGAAGGTATCGACGTCACGCAGGTGTATCGCGCCGACTCGCTCGGCGTGCTGCGCTCCGGCGCGCGCTGGCTGTCGCTGCTGTCGTTCGGCTGGATGCTGCGCCAGTGGCATGCGGCGCCACCCACTTCGCTGCTCGACAACACGCCGCTCGTCGGCCTGCTGCACCGCATGCTCGACCTGCCGCGCCTGGACGCGGCGCTGGCCAGCGGCTGCCTGGATGCGCTGGCCGTCACCGCGTCGTCGTACAGCGGCGGCCAGCACGTGACGTTCTACCAGAGCGAGCGCGAGATCGCGCCGTGGAAGCGCCACCAGCGCATCGCGCTCGCGGGGCAGATCGGGGTCGAACACCTGCTCGCGTCGAGCGCGCTGCCGTTCATCTTCCCGGCCGTGCCCTTGTACCTGGACGGCCGCCAGGAATTCTGCGGCGACGGTTCGATGCGCCAGCTGGCGCCGATCGCGCCCGCGATCCACCTGGGCGCGGACCGCGTGCTCGTCGTGGGGGCGGGGCGCATGAACGAAACCGTGAACCATTTGCCGGCACGGGTGCGCTATCCGAGCCTGGCGCAGATCGCCGGTCACGCGCTGTCGTCGATCTTCCTCGACAGCCTCGCGATGGACATCGAGCGCCTGCAGCGCGTCAACGCCACCCTCGCCATGGTGCCGGACGAGCTGCTTGCGAAGACGCCGCTGCGCCGCATCGAGCTGCTCGCGATCGTGCCGTCGGAGCGCCTGGACGACATCGCGGCGCGCCACGCGGGCAACCTGCCGGTGCCCGTGCGGACGCTGCTCGGCGGGATCGGCGCCATCGAGGCGCGCGGCGCCGCGCTCGCGTCCTACCTGCTGTTCGAGAGCGGCTACACGCGTGAACTGATGGCACTGGGCCAGCGCGACACCTATGTCCGGCGCCACGACGTACTGGAGTTTTTCGAAGCATGAGACGATGGTATTCCGCGCTCAAGGCGCTCAACGCGCTGCTGGCGCTTGCGTCGATGTTGCTGTGGCTCGGGTGCGCCCAGGCCGCGCCGACGCCGACGCTGCGCTTCGAACACCTGTCGGTGGACGACGGCCTGGCGCAGGAATCCGTGCTGTCCATCGTCCAGGACCCGGACGGCTTCATGTGGTTCGGCACGCAATCCGGCCTGTCGCGCTACGACGGCTACCGCTTCACGAATTTCCGCAACGTCGTCGGCGATCCCAAGACGCTCGCCAACAACTGGGTGCGCGTGCTCTACGTCGACCGCAAGGGCCGGCTGTGGATCGGCACGGACGGCGGCCTCGATCGCTATGAACCCGCCACCGGCGCGTTCTCCCATTTCCTGCCGGACGAACCGGCCAAGCGCGGCAACGGCAACCGCCACATCCGCGCCATCCTGGACGACGGCAAGGACGGCCTGTGGCTGGCGACGGCCGACGGCCTGCAGCACTTCGACATCGCCAGCGGCCGCTTCGACACGTGGCACCACGTGCCCGGCGTGCCGGACAGCCTCGCCTCGGACAAGCTGACGGCCCTCGCGCGTGGGCGCGACGGCCACCTGTGGATCGGCACCTCGGCCGGCCTGGACAGCCTCGATCCGGAGCGCATGCACTTCCGCCACCATCCGTCGCCGCGCGGCGGCAAGTACGACTTCGTGCAGGCGCTGATGGTCGACGCCGGCCAGGGCCTGTGGGTCGGCAGCATGGGCGGCCTGGAACACCTGCCGGTCGGCCAGAAGGGCGAGGTCCGCACCTTCGGCGCCGGGGACGGCATGCCGCCCGGCGAGATCAGCGTGTTGTACGAGGACGCCGAGCGCCAGGTCTGGGTCGGCGCGCATGACCGCGGCCTGTACCGCTGGCTGCCCGCGCAGGACAAGTTCGAACGCCATCCGCACCGCATCACCGACAGCTACAGCCTGGGCGACAACCAGGTCACGGCGCTGTACGGCGACCGCGTGGGCACGTTCTGGGTCGGCACGTGGTACGGCGGCGTGTCGCGCGCCGACATGGGCAGTGGCGGCTTCGCGCGCATCGTGCGCGGCGACGACACGCCGCTCGCGCTGGAAGACAACAAGGTGCGCGGCATCGTCGGCGACGGCGGAGGCAAGCTGTGGCTGGCGACGAACGGCGGCCTGCACCTGTTCGACCCGGCGACGGGCGCGGACCAGGCGTGGCGCCTGGCGCCCGTCGAAGCGGGCATCTCCGGCGATGCGATGGCCACGTCGGTGGCGCTCGGCCGCGACGGCGTCGTGTGGCTCGGCACGCGCAACGGCCTGGCGCGCTTCGACCCGGCGACGGGAAAGCTGACGCGGCGCACGCTGTCCGCGGACGACGTCGACGCCAACTACGTGCGCAACGTCCACGTCACGCGCGACGGCACCGTGTGGGCCGCGAGCCGCGGCGGCCTGCACCGCATCACGCCCGACGGCAAGCTGACGACGTACCAGCACGATCCGGCCGTGGGCGCGAGCCTGGCCGACAACATCGTGCGCCCGATGCTGGAAGACCGCCACGGCCGCTTCTGGGTCGGCACGTTCGACGGCCTCGACCTGCTCGACCGCGCGACCGGCAAGTTCCGCCACTTCCGCCACGACCCGGACGATCCGACGAGCCTGTCGCACGACGAGGTGCATTACCTGCTGGAAGACCGGCGCGGCGACCTCTGGGTCGGCACGGCCGTCGGCCTGAACCGCATGGTGATCGGTCCCGACGGCACCCCGCGCTTCCAGCGCTACACGGTGCGCGACGGCATGGCGGACGACGTCGTGGCCGCGATGCAGGAAGACCTCGACGGCTTCATCTGGGTGTCCAGCTCGAGCGGCCTGCACCGGCTCGATCCGGCCAGCGGCGCCTGGCGCAACTACAATGCGACGGACGGCACGATCGAGGGCGCCTATTTCGACGCGTCGGCGCTGCGCGTGGCCGACGGCACCCTTTATTTCGGCGGCAACAACGGCATCACGGCGTTCAATCCGCGCGCGCTGCACGACAACCTGATCGCGCCGCGCGCCGTCATCACGGGCCTGCAGATCTTCGGCCAGCCGTGGCAGGACGTCCGGCCGGGCATGCTGCCGGGGCCCATCGAACGCCTGTCCGGCATCACGCTCACGCCGCAGGATTCGGTGTTCTCGCTGGAGTTCTCGGCGCTGCACTTCGCCGCGCCGGGCCGCAACCGCTTCGCCTACCGCCTGGTGGGCTTCGACCAGGACTGGATCGGCGTCGACGCCAGCAAGCGCTTCGCCACCTACACGAACCTCGACCCGGGCCGCTACACGTTCCAGGTGCGCGCGGCCAACAAGGACGGCATTTGGAGCGACGCCGCCGCGACGCTGGAAGTCACGGTGCTGCCGCCGTACTGGAAGACGTGGTGGTTCCGCACGTTGTGCGCACTGGTCGTGGTCGGCTGCTGCTACGGCGCCTACCGCATCCGCGTGGACGTCCTGCGGCGCCAGAAGGCCATGCTGGAACAGCAGGTCAGCGCGCGTACCGAAAGGATCGAACAGCAGAACCGCCTGCTCGAACGCCAGACCGAGGAATTGCGCGAGCAGGAACGCCAGGTGCGGCGCCGCACCAACGAGCTGGCGCTCGCCAACGACGCGCTGCAGGAAAACGAGGAGCGGCTGTACCAGGCCAAGCAGCGCGCCGAAGACGCGACGCGCCAGAAGTCCGAATTCCTGGCCAATATGAGCCACGAGATGCGCACGCCGCTGGCCGGCGTGATCGGCATGCTCGGCTTCGCGCTGCGCGACACGATCCTCAAGGAGTCGACGCGCGAGCAGATCCTGCGCGGTCAGGCGAATGCGCAATCGCTGCTCGCGATCATCAACGACCTGCTCGATTTTTCCAAGATCGAGGCGGGCAAGCTGACCATCGAGAACATCGACTTCGTCCTCGACGAGAACATCGGGCACGTGGTCACCCTGTTCGAGGAACAGGCCGGCGCGCACAGCGTGGGCTTCGGCGTGAGCCTCGATCCGGACCTGCCGCGCTTCGTCGTGGGCGACCCCACGCGGCTGCGCCAGGTCCTCGTGAACCTCGTCGGCAACGCCTTCAAGTTCACGGAGAGCGGGTCCGTCACCGTGCGCGTCGAACGCCGTCCCGAGGACCAGTACGACCGGGCCGGCCGCAACATGATCCGCTTCTCGGTGGAAGACACCGGCATCGGCATCGCGCCGGACGCCTTGCCGCGCCTGTTCCAGAAATTCGAGCAGGCCGACGCGACGACGACGCGGCGCTACGGCGGCACGGGCCTGGGCCTGGCGATCTGCCGCCAGCTCGTCGAGCTGATGGGCGGCACGATCGGCGTGGCCAGCACGCCGGGCGTCGGTTCCACGTTCAGCTTCGTGCTGCCGCTGGCGGACGGCGTGCAGCCCCCGGTCGTCGACGACCGGCCGCGCGCGCCGCACACGCACCGCCTGCGCGTGCTGTGCGCCGAAGACTACCCGACCAACCAGATCATCGTGCGTATGATGCTGGAAGAACTGGGGCACCAGGTCGACGTCGTCGAGAACGGCGCGCTGGCCGTTGCGGCCTGCGCGCGCACGCGCTTCGACCTGATCCTGATGGACGGCCGCATGCCCGAGATGGATGGCGCGTCGGCCACGCGCCTGATCCGCGCCGGCGGCCCGCTGGAGGCGCCCGTGCTCGACCAGCACCTGATGATCGTCGCGCTCACGGCCAACGTCAGCGAGGAAGACCGCACGCGCTACCTGGCCTGCGGCATGGATGCCTTCATCACCAAGCCGATCGACGACGCCCAGCTGCACTTCCACCTGACGCGCGCCATCGAGCGCCAGCTGCAGCGCGGCATCGTGCTCCCGCGGATGCCGGAGCCGGCCGCGCGCGCGCCGTCGACAGCGGAGCTGGACGCCATGTTCGACGTCCCGAGCGACCCGCTGCTCCCGGCCGTGGCGGCGCACAACGCGGGCCGCCGCACGGGCGACCTGAAGGAGCGGCTGCGCGGCGCCTTCCTCGCCGACCTGCCGCGCCGCCGCGCCGAACTGGACATCGCGCTGGCGCAGGGCGACCACGATACGGTCGGACGCGTGCTGCATGGCCTCAAGGGCAGTGCGGGCTACCTCGGCGAGGCGTCGCTGCGCGCGCTGTGCGCCGAACTCGAAGGGCTGGCCGACGCGGGCCAGCTGGATGCCGTGCGCGCCGGCCTGCCGCGCCTGCTGGACCTGCTCGCCCGCTTCGAAGCCGAACCAGCCTGAATCGTGCGCACCCCGGATGTCTGTATAATTTCCATTTAACAATTGCGACACATGGGGCAGGGATGAAGGTTTTGTTAGTCGACGATGACGTCGTGTCGCGCATGATGCTGATGCACATGATCGACAGCGCGGCCAGCGGGGTATTCGATGTGCTGGAAGCGGAGGATGGGGAAGACGCCTGGACACAGCTGGACGGCGGCCTGGACCCCACGATCGTCTTCTGCGACCTGCGCATGCCGCGCCTGTCCGGCATGGAATTGCTGGCCCGCGTGAAGGCCGATGCGCGCTTTGCCGGCCTGCCGTTCGTCCTCGTCTCGGCCGCTGCCGACGGCGCGACGATGGAGCAGGCGCTCTCCCTGGGCGCGGCGGGCTACATCGTCAAGCCGTTCGACAGCGGGCGCGTCGCCCTGCACCTGACCCCGTTGATGCGGGCGGCGGACGAGCAGCCCGCGGCCACGCTGCGCCGCCTCGGCATCGACGCCACGCGCCTGCTGCTGTACCTCGGCGGCCTGCAGCGCCAGCTGGTCAGCGCCGGCACGGACCTGGCCGCGATGCTGGCCGCCAGCCAGGTCGACGCCGCGCGCGCCCACCTCGCGCGCCTGTGCGAAGGGTGCCGCACGCTCGGCCTGCATGGCGCCGCGGCGGGCTTCGACGCCCTGCGCGCCGCCCCGGACGACGCCGGCCTCGCCCGCGAACTGGAAGCCGCGCACCGGGCCGTGTTGCGCCAGACGGATGCGATCCGGCACCTCGCGATGTGATCCGTTCGCCCTGCCGGCAACGTTAAATTCCTGCTGGAAAAGCCGAAAAATGTCATAAAAATGTTGTAAATCTACCCTCCACACGGCTGCGGATTCCGGCATACTGGTCTTTTGCCGTGGCCGGCATGCACCACTCCCCAGGCAGTACGGCAACTTGTCGGGCGTCTTTTATGCCCCGTACGGGCCGCGCCAAGCGCGCGCCGTCCGTCATGAGCTTGTCATTAAAATGGTCGACTTTGCACGGCAGCGCAGAACTGCCGGGAGCTGCTATCGACCAGGGATTGCATGAGCGAGGATTATGAAGACCACGGTTTCCCCCAGCCCGACTTTCCTCACCGGCGGTGGCCAGACGGCCGCGCGTATCGCCGCCCACGACTGGCGCGCCACGCCGCTCGGGCCCATCGAGGACTGGCCGGCCGCACTGCGCACGGCACTGGGCCTGGCGCTGAATTCCCGGTTCCCCACGTTCCTGTGCTGGGGCGCCGACCTGATCAGTTTCCATAACGACGCCTACGCGCCGTTGCTCGGCGACAAGGCCGCGCTCGGCCTGCCGTTCCGCACGGTCTGGTGCGAAGCGTGGGATACGGTCGGCCCGATCGCCATGAAGGCCTATGCCGGCGAGGCCACCTGGCACGAGGACACGCCGGTGCCGATGGCGCGCCACGGCTATCCGGAACAGGCCTGGTTCACCTTTTCGTACAGCCCCGTGCGCGACGACGACGGCACCGTCGGCGGCATCCTGTGCACGGTCGTCGAGACGACGGACAAGGTGCGCGCGCTCGCGGCGCTGCGCCAGAAGGATGAGACGCTGCGCCGCCTGAACGAGGCGCTGACGCACCAGGTCGCGTCGCACGCGAGCGATCGCGAACGGCTGTGGCGCATCTCGCCCGACGTGATGTGCGCGGCGTCGCTGGCGACGGGGCGCTTCCTCACCGTGAACCCGGCGTTCAGCGCGAGCTTCGGCTGGAGCTTCGACGAGGCGACGTCGCGTCCGTTCATGGACATGGTGTACCCGGAAGACCGCGACGACGTGCTGGAAAAGATGCACGTGCTGGCCGGCGGCATGCCGCTCGTCGGCTACGAAGTGCGGCTGCTGCACAAGGACGGTTCGTACCGCTGGGTGGCGTGGACGATCTCCCCGGAGGGCGAGCTGCTGTACGGCGTCGCGCGCGACGTCACGGCCGAAAAACACCAGGCCGACGCGCTGCGCCAGGCCGAGGAAGCGCTGCGCCAGTCGCAGAAGATGGAAGCGGTGGGCCAGCTGACGGGCGGTCTCGCGCACGATTTCAACAACATGCTGGCGGGAGTGACGGGCCACCTGGAACTGATGAAGCTGCGCCTGCGCATGGGCCAGACGGGCGACCTGACGACGCGCATCGACGCGGCCCTCGGCGTGACCCAGCGCGCGGCCGCGCTCACGCACCGCCTGCTGGCGTTCTCGCGCCGCCAGGCGCTCGATCCCAAGCCGACCAGCGTCAACGCGCTCGTGATGTCGATGACGGACCTGATCGAGCGCGCCGCCGGCCCGTCCATCGCCGTGCGCACGCGGCTCGCGGCCGCGCTGTGGACGACGCTGTGCGATCCGAACCAGCTCGAATCGGCTTTGCTCAATCTCGCGAACAATGCGCGCGACGCCATGCCGGAAGGCGGGCTGCTCGTCATCGAGACGGAAAACGTGACCCTGAGCGCGGCCCAGGCGCGCCGCCATGGCGACCTGCGGCCCGGCGAGTACGTGCAGGTGAGCGTGCGCGACAACGGTGCCGGCATGCCCCCGGACGTGGTGGCGCGCGCGTTCGATCCGTTCTTCACGACCAAGCCGATGGGGCAGGGCACGGGCCTGGGCCTGTCGATGGTGTACGGCTTCGCGCACCAGTCGGGCGGCAATGTGCGGATCGAATCGCGGCCGGGGCAGGGCACCGAGGTACGCCTGCTGCTGCCGCGCCACCTCGTGGAAACGCCGCCGGCGGAAAGCGCGGACGTCGGACCGCCGCTGGAAGCCGGCAGCCGCAAGGGCGTCGTGATGGTCGTCGACGACGAGGCGGACATCCGCGCCGTGATGAGCGAGGTGCTGGAACTGCAGGGCTACACGGTGCTTGTCGCCTGCGACGCCCCGCAGGCGCTGCGCCTGCTGAAGGACGCGCGGCCGGACATGCTCGTGACGGACGTCGGCCTGCCCAACGGCATGAACGGGCGCCAGCTCGCCGACCACGTGCGCGTGCAATGGCCGCAACTGCCCGTGCTGATGGTGACGGGCTATGCGGAAAGCACGGTCATGAAGAACGAAAAACTGCCCGCGCAGATGGAAATCCTGACCAAGCCGTTCGCCATGAACGCGCTGGTGGACAAGGTCGGGAGCATGTTGTCGCAGGGACTCGGCACCGAAACCGGCGCCGAGACCGGCGCCGAAGCCGCCTGACGGCTCCGGCTCCGGCGCGGCGCCCACGTCAGGCGGCGAGGTCGTTCCGCCCGCCGGCGTCGTCCAGCGTCACGAGCTCGCCGAAATGCACGGTCCGCGTGGCGATGTCGTGATACGCACCCACGAGCCCCATCTCGCCGCGCGCGACGCGCTCGCGCAGGAAGGCGCTGCCGGCGACGATCTCGTCCAGCGAATTCTCGATGTTGCGGCGGGTGACCTGTTCCAGCAACGCCTGCCCCGCGGGCGGATGGTGGGCGCCGCACTGGCAATCCTCGATCGCCTTGCGGATCTTGCCGGTGATCGCGCCGACGCTGTGCGACCCCTCGTTCTGCAGCGCGAGGCCGATCGCGCCGCAGCTCGAGTGGCCCTTCACGACGATCAGTTTCGCCCCCAGCTTGTGCGCGATTTCCAGGCTGCCGATGATCTCGCGGCTGATCACGTTACCCGCGATGCGCACCGTCAGCAGGTCGCCCAGGCCCGCATCGAAAATGATTTCCGGCGACGTGCGCGAATCGATGCAGTTGACGACGACCGCCATCGGATGCTGTCCGGCCGCCGTCGCCTCGACCTGGTGCAGATAGTATTTGTTCGTCGTGCGGCCCGCGCGGAAGCGTTCGTTGCCGGCGCGTAGCAATTGCAGGACGTCGTCCGGGCGCAGCTTCTTCTGCGTGGCCTTGTCGAGTGCGGGCACGAACTGGATCGGATCGTGCAGGCGGTATTCGTCGCGCAGGCCGATGACGTTCAGCCGCACGTTGCGTTCCGCCGCCACGACGCGGTAATCGTCGATGATCTCCAGCACATCGTTGTCGATATAGTCCGTGTTGGCGGCGTCGATCACGACGTGCGCATTCTCCGGGATATCCCACAGCGCGCTCTTGATCGTCGCCTTGTTCAGGAACGACACCTGGTTCGGCAATTCCATCTTGACGACGTCGCCTATGTGCAGGCGATACTGCTCGAGCGAAAACGGATTACGGAAATTGCTGCGCATCAGGTAGAACAGGCTTGCCGCGAGGCCGATCAGCACGCCGGTCAGCAGGTCCGTGAACACAATGGCGGCGACGGTGACGGCGAACGGCAGGAATTGCGACCAGCCCTTGCGGTACATGTCGCGGAACAGGGAGACCTTGGCCAGCTTGTAGCCCGTCACGATGAGGATGGCGGCCAGCGCCGCCAGCGGAATCAGGTTCAGCGCGGGCGCCAGCACGAGCACGCTGGCGAGCAGCAGCACGCCGTGGAAAATGCTCGATGCCTTGGTCCGGTTGTCGTTCTGGACGTTGACGGAGCTGCGCACGATGACCGACGTGACGGGCAGGCCGCCCAGCAGGCCGGCGCAGATATTGCCGATGCCCTGAGCGACGAGTTCCCGGTTCGGCGGCGTTTCACGCTTGTGCGGATCGACCTTGTCGACCGCTTCCACGTTCAGCAGCGTTTCCAGCGACGCGACGATGGCGATCGTGACGCCGACGATCCAGACGTCGTGGTTCGTGAAATGGGCGAGGTCGGGGAATCGCAGGTAATTCCCCAGGTTGGCCATATCGAGGGGCGGAATATCGACGAGGTGGGCCGGTGCGATGCTCAGCGCCGGAAAGAACCGGTTGAACGTCAGATGCAGCAATACGCTCAGTGCGACGACGAACAGCGGCGCCGGGAGCAATTTGACGTTTTTCAGCGGCGTCTTATCCCAATACACCAGGATCAGCATCGATACGAGCGCGATGATCAGCGCGCCCGGCGTAATGGCGGCGGCCGCGTGCAGAATGGCCGAAAACGTATTTTCGCCATTGGCCTGGATAAAGGATGTTTCGTCGGCATGGTTGCTGTCATAGCCGATCGCATGGGGAATCTGTTTGAGAATCAGCAGGATGCCGATCGCCGCCAATAATCCCTTGATGACATTCGAGGGAATGTAATTGGCGATGAAACCGGCGCGGGCGACGCCCAATATCAATTGCACCACACCGGCAATCAATATCGATGCGAGCAGGACTTCGAATGCGCCGAGTTTCGCGATCGAGGCCAGTACGACGGCCGCCAGTCCGGCGGCGGGGCCGCTGACGCTCGTGTGGGAACCGCTGGCGGCACCGACGACGATGCCGCCGATAATGCCGGAAATAATCCCGGAAAACAAAGGCGCGCCCGAGGCGAGGGCGATACCGAGACACAGGGGCAAGGCGACAAGGAATACTACTATGCCGGCCGGCAAATCGTACTTGAGGGTATTCGTATGCATGGGAATCTCACGGAAGAACGATGGTTGTCAGTCAGAATGCGCGGGCTGTTCGCGACCTGGCGAAACAGATTGGCGCATGGCGATATAACGGCTTTGCATCGGCGTATCGCCGATGAATCCGGATTCATGAACGTTTGATCGGGATGAATCAAAACGGTGCAATGCACCGATTCGATGCATTGTCAGGAGGCCGATTGTTAAAGCGACGGCGAAAAAATATAACATGCATTTTGCAAATGCGTCCAGCATGAAAGCCGGGACGTTACAATTCTTTCGGCCGGAAATATATTTGGATAAAAGCGGTTTTTCCAGGGGTATTTTTATTGCTTTATATGATGCCGAATTAGGAATCTGACAAACCGGCCGGCGGTGCACCGGTCGACCGGGAAGCGGATGCCGCAGCATCGCCGGGCGCCGGGTGGGTTGGCGCGGTCCGAATAAAAAGAATGGAACGGGAACGCGTTCGAACGCGCCGGCAAGGCGGCATGATTCCCCCCCCCTCAGGGTAATCTCATCAATGAATTTCAGGCAATCAACTAATTATTGCCGTGGCCGTAAATTTTTCTTAACACGATTCCCGATTTTTCGGCGAGTTTATTAAGGTATGATTTATTTAGTTGCCATCGAGCAGCGCAGAATATGAATATCCCTTGCGGTTACATCGAGGCCTCGTGCTGAATACCATGAAAACTCTGAGCTTCAGGCAAAAACTGTGGATTCCCCTGCTGTGCAGCCTGGCGTGCATCTGCGCGGACTTTGTCTATGGGGCGCTGCAGATGCGCGAGCTGCGCATTGCGGAACGAAAGAAAGACTTGGTCAATATCGTCGACACCGCGATGTCGGGCATCACGATGTACGCCGAAAGGGCCAGGGCGAACCAGATGAGCGAAACGCAGGCCCGGAAAGACGCCATGGAACTGCTGCGCCACCAGCGGTATGGTGTGGATGGCTATATCTCCATCGTGGACGGCCGAGGCGCCGTGGTCATGAATCCAAGCAAACCCGAGGCGGAGGGCAAGCTGATGTGGGATTTCCAGGACAAGAAAGGGAATTATCTTTACCGCGATATCGTCGCAACCGGGAAAAGCGCATCCGGCGCCGGCTTCATCGAATACTGGTGGGTGCGGCCCGGCGGTACCGAGCCGGCGCCGAAGTTGTCGCGCACGGCCTCCTATAAACCGTGGGACTGGAATATCGTTACCGGCGTCTATACCGACGATATCGATGCCGCTTTCCGTACATCCCTGCTGCGATCCGGCGCGGTCCTGCTTGCCGTCTGCGTCCTGCTGTCGGCCATCGTCGTCGCGATCAATCGCAGCCTGGAGCGCACGATCGGCGGTGATCCGCGCTATGCCGGCGAAATCGCTTCCCGGATCGCGGTCGGCGATCTGTCGGAACATATCGAAACCGCTAGCATGCAGGACAGCATCCTGTCGGGAATGAAGACCATGCAAAGGCAGTTGGCCGCCACCATCGGCAACATCCGCACCAGCGCTGCCGCGATCGCGTCGGCGTCGTCGGAGATCGCGAGCGGCAACCTGGACCTGTCCGCGCGAACCGAAGCACAAGCCAGCGCCCTGCAGGAAACCGCGGCGGCCATGGAGGAACTCACCCGCTCCGTGGCACTGAACGCGCACAACGCCGGCAAGGCGAACGAGCTTGCGCAGCGCGCATCCGCGGTGGCCCAGCAGGGTGGCGATGTGGTCTTGCAGGTAGTGCGGACGATGGAGACGATCAAGACATCGGCGGGCCGGATCGTGGACATCATCGCCGTCATCGATGGCATCGCTTTCCAGACCAACATCCTCGCATTGAACGCGGCGGTCGAGGCCGCGCGGGCCGGCGAACAAGGACGCGGCTTTGCCGTGGTGGCGTCGGAGGTGCGCAGCCTTGCCCGGCACAGCGCCGCGGCGGCAAAGGAGATCAAGGCCTTGATCAACGATTCGGTAGACGGCATCGACAGGGGCGGCGTCCTGGTTTCCCGCGCCGGGTCGACAATGGACGACGTGGTCGCCAGCGTCGACGAAGTCACCCGCATCATCGCTCTCATCGCGGGCGCGTCGGAAGAGCAAAGCACCGGCATCAGGCACATCAACGACGCGGTGTCGTCGATCGACGCGACCACGCAGCAGAATGCGGCGCTGGTCGAACAGGCGGCAGCCGCCGCCGGTTCGATGCAGGACGAAGCCAGGCGCCTGGCGGCCTTGGTGACGAGCTTCCGCCTGAGCGCTCGCGCGCCGCGCCCGGTGGGATTGCCCGCATGAATCGGCGATTCCGGCGGTACAGCCCGGTGTCGCCGCCAGACGCCCCAAAGCCGGCTGGGATGCCCGCTGCCCGGCAAAGCCGCCTGGCCTGCCGGCCTTGATTCTTCACGCGATTGCCCGGTACCGGCGGGACGAATATTGTGGGAGCGGCACGGGTCGGGTAGAATGGCTGACTGCCGTACAGCGTGTCGCCATAGTACAATGGATAGTACAAGGTCCTCCTAAGACTTAGATGCAGGTTCGATTCCTGCTGGCGACACCATTCCCACCGATTCCCCGTCCGCATCACCACCGCAGCGCGGCGGTTTATCGGGCCGGGCCGCCCTTCGGTACAATGCCTGCTTTCTCACACTTTTATTGATGTCCGCGCACCGATCGGCGACGCGGCCTTACACCATGGCTGTCATTTCCCTCTCTTCCGCGCAACTGGCTTTCGGCCACGTCGCGCTGCTCGACCATGCCGATTTCTCGCTGGAAACCGGCGAGCGCGTCGGGCTCATCGGCCGCAACGGCACCGGCAAGTCGTCGCTGCTGAAAATCATTTCCGGTCGCTCGAAGCTGGACGACGGCCTGCTCGTCATGCAGCAGAACGTCAAGATCGCGTATGTCGAGCAGGAACCCGTGTTCGATCCGGACACGTCCGTGTTCGACGCCGTCGCGGCCGGCATGGGCGACCAGCAGGCGATGCTGGCCGAGTACGAGTCGCTGACCGGACAGTTTGGCCAAGGCAATGACGATGCAATCATGGAACGCATGCACGATCTGCAGGTCAAGCTCGATGCGGCGGATGCGTGGAGCCTCGGCAACCGGGTCGAGACGACGCTGGACCGCCTCGGCCTGGCCGGCGATGCGAAGATGGGCACGTTGTCGGGCGGCATGCAAAAGCGCGTGGCGCTGGCCGTCGCGCTCGTGTCCGGTCCCGACGTGCTGTTGCTGGACGAACCGACCAACCACCTGGACTTCACGTCGATCCAGTGGCTGGAAGGCCTGCTGCGCGAATTCCGCGGCTCCGTGCTGTTCATCACCCACGACCGCCGCTTCCTCGACAACGTCGCCACGCGCATCGTCGAACTGGACCGCGGCCGCCTGCTGTCGTTCCCCGGCAATTTCAGCAAGTACCAGGAGCGCAAGCGCGAACTGCTCGCGATCGAAGAAGTCGAGAACGCCAAGTTCGACAAGGTGCTCGCGCAGGAAGAGGTGTGGATCCGCAAGGGCGTGGAAGCGCGCCGCACGCGCAACGAAGGCCGCGTGCGCCGCCTGGAAGACCTGCGGCTGCAGCGCAGCGCGCGCCGCGACCAGCAGGGCCAGGTGCGCATCGACGTGGCGACCGGCGAGCGTTCCGGCAAGATCGTCGCGGAACTGGAAAACATCTCGAAGGCCTATGGCGACAAGGTGATCGTCAAGGACTTCACGGGCACGATCATGCGCGGCGACAAGGTCGGCCTGATCGGCCCGAACGGCGCCGGCAAGACGACGCTGCTGAAAATCATTCTTGGCGAAGAAACTGTGGACAGCGGCAACGTCAAGCTGGGCACCCGCCTGAACGTCGCGTATTTCGACCAGATGCGCGCGCAGCTGAACGAAGAGGCGTCGCTGGCCGACACGATCGCCCCGGGCAGCGACTGGGTCGAGATCAACGGCCAGCGCAAGCACGTGATGAGCTATCTGGGCGACTTTTTGTTCGCGCCGGAGCGCGCGCGCTCGCCCGTGAAATCGCTGTCGGGCGGCGAGCGCAACCGCCTGCTGCTGGCGCGCCTGTTCGCCAAGCCCGCCAACTGCCTCGTGCTGGACGAACCCACCAACGACCTCGACATCGAGACGCTCGAATTGCTGGAAGAACTGTTGACGGACTACGCCGGCACCGTGTTTCTCGTCAGCCACGACCGCACCTTCCTCGACAACGTCGTCACGCAGGTCATCGTTTCCGAAGGGCAGGGAATGTGGCGGGAATTTGTTGGCGGCTACAGCGATTGGGAACGCGTGAAGTCCACCGTGGCTGCGCCGGTGGGCGCCGGCAAGGCCGCACCGGCTAAAGCGCAGGATATGTCATCCAGCGCACAGAACGCATCCGGCAAGAAGGTAAAGTTGAGTTACAAGGAGCAGCGAGAGCTGGAAGAACTGCCGCAGCTCATCGCCAGCCTTGAAGACGAGCAGTCGGCCATCACGGCACAGCTGAATGCGCCCGACTTCTACAAGACCAATCCCGCCGACGCGCGCCGGATCAATGCCCGGTTCGCGGCGATCGAGGAATCGTTGCTCGAGACCCTCGAGCGCTGGGAGCGCCTCGAAGCGCGCGCGAGGGGAGAGTAACCCATGCGCTAGCGCATCGCGACAAGCGCGGGCCAGGTGCCCGCTGACGGAGAAACATGACTGAGCATGACGACCGCTACGCCGTGCCCGCCACGGCAGCCATCCCCGCCGACGCTCCCATGTTCAACCGCGCGGCCTGGCTCCGCATCCTCCCTTTCGCCGCCTACCTCGTCTTCATCGTCGCGGGCGACGTGCTCGAGCGCCTCGGTGTCCGCCCGGACACCCTGCGCTGGCTGTATCCCGCCAAGATCGCCCTCGTGGCCCTGTTGCTGGCGCTGTTCTGGCGCCGCTATCAAGAACTTTCCCGTTTCCGCTTGGCACCGTTGCCCGCGTCGATCGCGCTGGCGACGGGCGTCGTCGTGCTCGTGCTGTGGATCAGCCTGGATGCCGGCTGGATGGTCGTCGGTGCGCCCCTCGGCTTCGATCCGCGCGTCGGCGGCCGCATCGACTGGCTGCTCGTGGCGATCCGCATCGCTGGCGCCGCGCTCGTCGTGCCCATCATGGAAGAATTGTTCTGGCGTTCGTTCCTGATGCGATGGGTGGACGATCCTGATTTCGAGTCGGTTGAGCCCTCTCAACTGAGTATCAAAAGCTTCGTCATTACCGTCCTGCTGTTCGGCTTCGAACATAACCTCTGGCTTGCCGGGATCGTTGCCGGTGCGGCCTACAGCCTGCTGTACATGCGTCACCGCAACTTGTGGTCGCCGATCCTGGCGCATGCCGTGACCAATGGCCTGCTGGGCGTGTGGGTGGTTCGAACCGGGAACTGGTCTTACTGGTAAGTCGTCCGGCAATTAACACTTCAAAGAAGATAAACGACCATGTTGAATTCCCGCGTACGTCCCCTTGCCCTGTTGCTCTGCACCCTGTTCACGCTGCCGGCCGATGCCGGGCCCAACGATGCGCTCCACCTGTACGCCGGCGTGTCCTACGGCCACGACGACAACCTGCTGCGCGTGCCGGACGATGCGCCGGCGTTCGACGGCACCCGCGCCGATTCGTGGTGGCAGCGGGAGGGCGGGTTGATCTTCGATAAGACCTATAGCCGGCAACGGATTTCCATCGTCGCCAAGCTGTCCAAGTACGACTTCAACCACTTCAAACAGCTCGATTACGATGGCAAGGACGTGCAAGCAACCTGGTTCTGGCAGCTCGGCAATCACCTGGAAGGCAAGGTCGGCACGACCTACGAACAGGTGCTCGCGCCGTACACGGATTTCGCGAGCAACGAGCGCAACCTGCGCCGCAGCCGCAGCCAGTTCGCCGAAGGCGCGTGGCGCTTCCACTCGTCCTGGCGCGTCCGCACCGGCTTCCAGCGCGACAAATACGACTACGAGCTGTTTGCCCAGCGCTACAACAACCGCACCGAGGACGCGAGCGAGCTCGAGCTCGACTACCTGCCGAGCAGCGGCAGCACCGTCGGCCTCGTGGCGCGGCGGGTCAAGGGCACGTATCCGTATCCGCGTCCCGTCGGTCCCTTCCTCCTCAACGACAATTTCACGCAGGACGAACTGAAGGCGCGCGTGCTGTGGCTGGCCACGGGCTCGACGAGCTTCGATGCCCTCGTCGGCTACACGCGGCGCAACCAGCCTTCCTTCGGCACGGGCAGGACGAGCGGCATCGCCGGCAAGGTCAAGGCCACGTACCAGCCGCGCGGCAAGATGACCTATACCGCCGCCGTCTGGCGCGACTTCGCGCCGCTGGAAAGCACGGTGGTGAGCTATACCCTGAACAAGGGCGCCAGCGTCGGCGCCCAATGGGATGCGACGGCCAAGATCAAGGTGAATGCCGATGCCGTCTACGAACGACGCAATTACAACGCGCGCGAGACGTTCGCCAGGCTGGGCGACATCCGCGATTCCATCCGCACGGGCAGCCTCGCCGCGACGTGGTCGCCGCGGCCGACCGTGCATGTCACGGCCGGGCTGGCGCACCAGGCGCGCACCGGGTCGGCCGTGCTCGGTACTGGCAGCTTCAAGTCGAACAGCGTGACGCTGTCGGCCAGTGCGCAGTTCTGAAATCTTATGACCGTCAATGACATACCGTTGATTTCGTTTTTCCAGCGCGTACTCGATCCGCTGATCATCATGGGCACGCTGTACCTGTCGGCGCTGCTGTTCCATGAACCGTTCTCGGGCTACCTGCTGGTGCTGATGGTATTGGCCTTTTTCATTTCGTCGGCCGTGTACCAGCACATCGATCCGTACCGCACGTGGCGCAGCGGCCGCATGTGGGCCTATGCGCGCGACACCGTGTTCGGCTGGTGCGTGACGCTCGCCGTGCTGATGTTCCTCGGCTCGTCCAGCGGCCTCAAATATTATTACGACGAGCGCGTGCTGCTGGCCTGGGCCGTGGCCACGCCGCTCGTCCTGCTGGGCAGCCACATCGCCGTGCGCGTGGCGAACCGGCCCGGCAAGAGCAAGGAAGTACGGTCCGTGGTCGTGGTCGGCGTCAACGACGTGGGCCTCAAGTTCGCCGCCATCTGCGACCGCCATCCGAATCTGTTCATGCAGGTGCGCGGTTTCTTCGACGACCGCGACGGCGACCGCCGTCCGGCCCAGCTGCCGCACCCGATGCTGGGCAAGACGGACGAGCTGGCGCAGTACGTGCGCAACAACGGCATCAAGATGATCTTCATCAGCCAGCCGATCTCGGCCCAGCCGCGCATCCGCAAGCTCATCGAAGAGTTGCAGGATACGACGGCCTCCGTCTATTTCCTGCCCGACGTCTACATCTTCGACCTGATGCAGGCGCGCTTCGACAACGTGGGCGGCATGCCCGTGATCGCGATCTGCGAGACCCCGTTCATGGGCCTGAACAGCACGATCAAGCGCGGCTCCGACATCGTGCTGTCCTGTCTCATCCTGCTGTTGCTGGCGCCGCTGCTGCTGGCCATCGCCGTGGCCGTCCGCGTGAGTTCGCCGGGGCCGGTCATCTTCCGCCAGCGCCGCTACGGCCTGTATGGCGAAGAGATCATCGTCTACAAATTCCGGTCGATGAACGTGATGGAGAACGGCAACGCCGTCGTGCAGGCGCGCAAGGGCGACGACCGCGTGACGCCCATCGGCAATTTCCTGCGCCGCACGTCGCTCGACGAACTGCCGCAGTTCGTCAACGTGCTGCAGGGCCGGATGAGCATCGTCGGGCCGCGTCCGCACGCCGTCGCGCACAACGAGCAGTACCGCAAGCTGATCAAGGGATACATGCTGCGCCATAAGGTCAAGCCGGGTATCACCGGCTGGGCGCAGGTCAATGGCCTGCGTGGTGAAACTGCCACGCTGGACAAGATGGAAGCGCGCATCCAGTACGACCTCGATTACCTGCGCAACTGGTCGCTGTGGCTGGACCTGTGGATCGTGCTCAAGACGGTGAAAGTGGTGCTCACGCGCGAGAACGCGTTTTAAGCGGCGGCCCGTCAATGGGGTCACTTAGGTTCGACTTAAAGAGGCAGATTCAATCGGATCGGCGCTTGCGACGCCGGATGGGCTGCGTAGAATAATTGATGAGATTGCAATTATTTATTGACTTTGCATAACATTTCGCCAGGAAAGCAGGCACATGAAAAAAGCGCTGATCACGGGTGTGACTGGACAGGACGGTTCCTATCTTGCGGAACTCTTGCTTGCGAAAGGCTACGAAGTACACGGCATCAAGCGCCGCGCCTCGCTCTTCAACACGGAGCGGATCGATCACATCTACCAGGACCCGCACGTCGAGGACAGCCGCTTCCACCTGCATTACGGCGACCTGTCCGACACGTCGAACCTGAATCGGATCCTGTGCGAAGTCAGGCCCGACGAGGTCTACAACCTCGGCGCGATGAGCCACGTGGCCGTGTCGTTCGAATCGCCGGAATACACGGCCGACGTCGACGCCATCGGCACCCTGCGCCTGCTGGAAGCGATCCGTTTCCTCGGCCTGGAAAAGACGACGCGGTTCTACCAGGCATCGACGTCCGAACTGTACGGCCTCGTGCAGGAAACGCCGCAGCGCGAAACGACGCCGTTCTATCCGCGCAGCCCGTATGCCGTCGCCAAGCTGTACGCCTACTGGATCACGGTCAATTACCGCGAAGCATATGGCCTGTACGCCTGCAACGGCATCCTGTTCAACCACGAATCCCCGCGCCGCGGCGAGACGTTTGTCACGCGCAAGATCACGCGCGCCCTCGCGAATATGTCGCAGGGCCTGGAGCAGCAACTGTTTCTCGGTAACCTCGACGCGCTGCGCGACTGGGGTCATGCGCGCGACTATGTCGAGATGCAATGGCTCATGCTGCAACAAGACGCGCCCGAGGACTACGTGATCGCGACGGGGCGCCAGTATTCCGTACGCCACTTCGTCGACGTGGCCGCGCGCGAACTGGGCATCGAGATCGCGTGGCAGGGCGAGGGCATCCACGAACGGGGCGTGATCGCCGCGGTCCATGGCGACAAGGCGCCCGGCGTCGCCGTGGGCCAACCGATCGTCGCCGTCGACCCGCAATACTTCCGTCCGACGGAAGTCGAGACGCTGCTGGGCGATCCGGGCAAGGCGCGCCGCCAGCTGGGCTGGGAACCGCGGACAAGTTTCGAAGCGATGGTGCGGGAAATGGTGGCGCACGACCTGGAGACGGCGCGCCGCCACAAGCTGCTGGCATCGCATGGCTACAACGTTGCAATTTCACTGGAGTGAACGTTGAATACTGAACCCCGCATCTATGTGGCCGGCCATAACGGGCTGGTCGGTTCCGCCATCGTGCGCGTGCTGCGCGCGCAAGGGCACACGAACATCGTCACGCGCAGCCACGCGGAACTCGAGCTGACCGACCAGGCCCAGGTCCGCGCGTTCTTCCGCGGCGAGCGCATCGACCAGGTCTACCTGGCCGCGGCCAGGGTCGGCGGCATCCATGCGAACAACACCTATCCGGCCGAATTCATCTACGACAACATGATGGTGCAGGCGAACGTCGTGCACGAAGCGTGGCAGAGCGGGGTCGAGAAGCTGCTGTTCCTCGGCTCCTCGTGCATCTATCCGCGCCTGGCCCAGCAGCCCATCAGGGAAGAGTACCTGATGAGCGGCATGCTGGAGCCGACCAACGAGCCGTATGCGATGGCGAAGATCGCCGGCATCAAGCTGTGCGAAAGCTATAACCGGCAATACGGCACCGACTACCGCAGCGTGATGCCGACGAATCTGTACGGTCCGGGCGACAACTATCACCCGGAAAACAGCCACGTGATCCCCGCCCTCATGCGGCGCTTCCACGCGGCCAAGCTGGACGGCGCACCGGAGGTCCTGATCTGGGGCAGCGGCAGGCCGATGCGCGAATTCCTGTACGTCGACGACATGGCGGAAGCGAGCGTCTACGTGATGAATCTCGACCGCGACACCTATGCCGCGTCCACCGATCCGATGCATTCGCACATCAACGTGGGCACCGGCGAGGACGTCACGATCGCGGAGCTGGCGCGCCTCGTCGGCGCGACCGTCGGCTACCGCGGCCGCATCGCGTTCGACACCAGCAAGCCCGACGGCACGCCGCGCAAGCTGCTCGACGTGTCCAAGCTGAAATCCCTCGGTTGGCAGGCACGCACGCCGTTGCCGGACGGATTGCGGCGCGCGTATGCGGCCTTCGTCGACCTGACGGAGCGCCAGCAAAAACCGGCCGCGGCCTGAGTCGTCGTGCGCCGAGCCTTACGGCTGAGTGTTAATTGACGAACAGATACCGAGCCGTGCGGCTCCCAGAATGAACGGGCTATAAAAAGAGTTCCACACGATCCTGCCGAGGAAACCAAATGAACAACAACCACGTGGCTGCCATCATGAAGACATCCCCCCTTACGACTCCCAAGCGCGTGCTGTGCGCCGCGCTGATCCTGGTTGCGGCAACCTTGAGCGCGTGCGGCGACAAGGCGAAGGAAAAGAAACCCGGCCAGGCGCTGGCGAGCGTGAACGGGGAAGAGGTCACGGTGCTCCAGCTCAACGAGGAACTGCAGCGCGCCGGCGTCTCGGCCGCCCAGCAGGACGCCGCCAGCAAGCAGTTGCTGCAGGTACTGATCGACCGCCAGTTGCTGCAGGAAGCGGCGGCCAAGGAAAACCTCGACCGCGATCCGAAGGTCATGCAGGCGATCGACCGCGCCCGCGCTCTGATCATCGCGCAGGCCTACTTGCAGAAGCGCATCGGCAGCGTGACGAAGCCGGCGCCGGCGGAAGTCGAGGAATACTACAACAAGCATCCGGAATTCTTTTCCAACCGTAAGCAGTTCAGCATGAACGAACTCGTGATCCCCGCCAACGACCTGACGCCCGAGTTGCGCAAGGCCGCAGACAGCGCCAAGTCGCTGGAAGAGGTCGCGGTGTGGCTGGACGCGCACAAGATCAAGTACGGCCGCAACCAGGTCACGCGCTCGACGGCCGACGTGCCGCCGCAGCTCTCGTCCAAGCTGCTGGGCATGCCCAAGGGCCAGCTCTTCGTCGTCAAGGAAGGTCCGCGCGCGATGTTCATTTCCGTCGCCGAAATCAAGGACGCGCCGGTGAACCTGCAGGTCGCTTCCAGCCAGATCGAGCAATTTCTCGTGAACCGCAAGAACAAGGAACTGGCCGCCGCCGAACTGCAGCGCCTGCGTTCCAGCGCCAAGATCGAGTACCTGAACAAGTCGATGATGCCCGATCCCAAGGCCGCACCGACCTTACCCGCCGGCGCCGCCCCATCCAGCGCGGTGGCGAACGCCGATCCCGCCGCGACGGGTGCCCCGGCAGCCGCCGCGGCAGTCGAGGCCGCACCGGCCGACAACGCATCCGGCGCAGACAAGGCAGCGCTCGATCGCGGCGTCGCCGGACTGAAGTAATTCGAATCATTTGACGAACAAGAAGGAGTGAACATGAAACGACTCGTACACTGGATGATTGCGGCGGTCCTCACGGTCAGCGCGGGCATGGCCGGCATCGCTGGCGCGGCGGAAATCCTGCTGGGCCCGGGCGATGTGGTCAAGGCCTCGGTCTACGGCAGTCCCGACCTCGCGGTCGAAACGCGCGTGTCGGAAGGCGGCTCCATGACCTTCCCGCTGCTGGGCGAAGTGCAGGTCGGCGGCCTGACGACGCAACAGGCGGAAAAGAAGATCGGCAACCTGCTGGAAAAAGGCGGCTACCTCAAGAAGGCCCAGGTCAACCTGCTGATCACCACGCTGGCCAGCCAGCAGGTGTCGGTGCTGGGCCAGGTCAACCGTCCGGGCCGCTACCCGGTCGATGGTCCGCGCAAGGTGCTCGACCTGCTGGCCCTGGCCGGCGGCATCGGCCCCGAAGGCGGCGACATGGTCAGCCTGGTGCGCACCCGCAACGGCGTCACCACGCGCGAAACCATCGACGTCGTCGAGATGGTGCGCAAGGGCGAACTGAACCGCGATTATGAAGTCGCCGGTGGCGACATCATCTTCGTCGAGCGTGCGCCGCGCGCCTACATCACGGGCGAGGTGCAGCGTCCGGGACCGTTCCGCCTGGAGCGGGCGATGACCGTCCAGCAGGCCCTGTCGGCCGGCGGCGGCCTCACGCAGCGCGGCACGCAGCGCGGCCTGCGCATCACGCGCCGCGATGCGAGCGGGGCGCAGCACACGATCGATGCGAAGGCGGATGATCTCGTGCAAGTGGACGACGTCATCACGGTAAAGGAATCGTGGTTCTGAGGTAGCGACAGCGTCCGGTTTTTTGTTCCACTCCGTTTTAAAAGGTTCATCATGAACGTTCATCAATTCCTGCTGATCTTGCTTGCACGGAAGAAGATCATCCTGACGACCCTGCTGGTCACGGTCGCGCTGGCCCTCGGGTTCAGCCTGATCCAGGCCAAGACGTACAAGGCGACGGCATCCGTTCTGTTGAACTACAAAGGCGTGGATCCATTGACCGGACTGACGATGCCGGGGCAGCTGCTGCCGGGCTATATGGCCACGCAGATCGACATCATCAGCAGCAAGAACGTGGCGCTGCGTGTCGTCGATGCGCTGCACCTTGCCAACAGCCCGGCCGTCATCGAACAGTTCAAGGATGCGAACGACGGCAAGGGCTCGGTGCGCGACTGGCTGGCCGACCTGCTGCTGAAGAAGCTCGAGATCGTGCCGTCGCGCGAATCGTCCGTCGTCGAGATCAGCTTCAAGGGCGCCGACCCGCAGTTCGCGGCCGCCGTGGCCAATGCGTTCGCCGACGAGTACCAGAAGATCACCGTCCAGCTCAAGACCGATCCGGCCAAGAAGACGGCCGCCTACTTCAACGAGCAGACCAAGCAGTTGCGCGACAACCTGGAAGCGGCGCAGGCCCGCCTGTCCAAGTACCAGCAGGAAAAGGGCATCGTCAGCCTCGACAACAACCGCGTGGACGTCGAACTGGCGCGCCTGAACGATTTGTCGGGCCAGCTCGTCGCCGCGCAGACGGCCGCGATCGAAGGTAATTCACGCCAGGCCGCGGCCGGTTCCGCGCTGACGTCGCCCGACGTGGCCAACAACGCCCTGATCCAGTCGATGCGGTCCAACGTCGCCCAGGCCGAAGGCAAGTTCGCCGACACGGCGCAGCGCTACGGCCGCAACCACCCGCAATACCAGGCGGCCAAGGCCGAACTGAACAAGGTGCGCGCCGAGTTGAACGCGGCGCTCGGCACCGTGTCGCGCAGCGTGGGCGCGAATGCCCAGGTGCTACGCCAGCGCGAGACGGAACTGCGCGAAGCCGTGGCCGAGCAGAAAGCGAAAGTGCTGCAGATGAACCGCGCACGCGACGAACTGGGCGTGCTGCTGAAAGACCTCGACAGCGCCCAGCGCGCGTTCGATTCGGCATCGCAGCGCTTCTCGCAGACGCGCATCGAAGCCCAGTCCGAGCAATCCGACATCTCGCTGCTGAACCCGGCGGTGGCGCCGACGCAGCCTTCGGGTCCGCGTGTGCTGCTGAACACGCTGATCGCCTTCCTGCTCGGCACCATCCTCGGCGTCGGCCTGGCGCTGCTGCTGGAACTGCTGAACCGTCCGGTGCGTTCGGCCAGCGACATCAAGGAAATGCTGGGCATTCCCGTGCTCGGCACGATCGAATGGAAGTCGCCGCGTGGACGGACGGGCGGCATCCGTTCCCTGATGACGCCGCGGCGCCTGCTCCGTCTTAACTGATCCTGGGACTTGAACATGAATTCTCCGATTCTCAACACGCTGCCCGCAGGACAAGGGCCGGAATCGAGCATGGGTGCGCTCCTGCTCGATTCCGGCAAGCTCAAGCCGGAAGACGCGGAACGCGTGCTGCGCATGCAGAAGGAGACCGGCATCCGCTTCGGCGAGGCGGCCGTGCGGCTGGGCCTGGTCAGCGAGGACGACATCCAGCAGGTGCTGGCGCACCAGTTTTCGTATCCGTATCTGCGGAAGGGGCAGGCCGGCCTGTCGCCCAAGCTGCTCGCCGCGTACGATCCGTTCTGCCCGCAGGTCGAATCGCTGCGCGCGATCCGCAGCCAGCTGATGCTGCGCTGGTTCGCGCGCGGACGCCGGGCGCTCGCCATCGTCGGCGTCGACCCGGAAGACGGCGCCGCGCTGTTCGCGTCGAACTTGGCGATCGTGTTCTCGCAACTGGGCGAGCAGACGCTGCTGGTGGACGCGAACCTGCGCGCCCCGCGCCAGCAGGAGGCCTTCGCGCTGAAGCCGCGCCAGGGCCTGTCCGACCTGCTGGCCGGCCGCGCCGACCTCGACGTGATCGCGCGGGTGCCGGCGTTCGTCGACCTGTCGGTCATGCCGGCCGGGACGTTGCCACCGAACCCGCAGGAATTGCTGGCGCGCGAAGGCTTCCGCAACCTGAATACTCAGCTGGAAAGCCGCTACGACATCGTGCTGTACGACGTGCCGCCGTTCCAGTCCGGCGTCGATTCCGTCGCCGTGGCGAGCCGCGCCGGCGGCGCGCTGCTGGTCGCGCGCAAGAACTACACCCGGATTTCGCACATCGGCCGCGCCGCCGAGCAACTCGTCGACGCCGGCTGCGAAGTCCTCGGCTCGGTGGTGATGGAGTTCTGACATGGACACCGGAGCACGCGCCAGCCGGATCCGGCAGCATGCGCCGGACATGCGTGCGCTGCGCGCCGTCCTGCCCGAATGGTGGCCGGTCTTCCTGGGCCTGGCGATCCTGTTTATTCCGACGTTCTACGACCTGTTCACCGGCCCGTGGATCGGCGAAGAGCAGGGCCATGGGCCGATCATCTTCGGCCTCGCGCTGTGGCTCATCTACCGCAAATGGCCCGAGGTGCTGGCGGCGACGACGCCGCCCCGCTCGAGCTGGGCCGGCTGGCCGGTCCTCGCCATCGGCCTCGTGGCCCACCTGCTCGGCCGTTCCCAGCACATCCTGATGCTGGAGATCGTGTCGATCATCGTCGTGATGGCGGCCGTGCTGCTCGTCAAGCGCGGCGCCCGCGCGCTGCTGGTGCTGTGGTTCCCGTTCTTTTTCATGATCTTCATGGTGCCGCTGCCCAGCGAATTCGTGGCGGCCATCACCATGCCGATGAAGATGGCCGTGTCGTGGGCCACGGAACACCTGCTGTTCGCGTTCGGCTACCCGATCAGCCGCTCCGGCGTGATCCTGCAGATCGGCCAGTACCAGCTGCTCGTGGCCGACGCCTGCGCCGGCCTGCAGACCTTGCTGACCCTCGAGGCGCTCGGGCTGTTCTACCTGAACCTGATGCGCCACCCGTCGGCGTTCCGCAACATCGGCCTGGCCCTGTTCATCGTCCCGATCTCGTTTTCCGCCAACGTGATCCGCGTCGTCGTGCTGACCCTGATCACGTATTACTTCGGCGATGCGGCCGGGCAGGGGTTCCTGCACGGGTTCGCCGGCATGGTCCTGTTCGTCACGGCGCTCGTGCTGATCCTGTCGATCGATTCGGCGCTGCAGTGGTATATCCGGCGCCGCGAGCAGCGCGAGGCCGGCCTCCGCGAGAAGGAGGCGGCATGAACCGCACATTCCTCGCCAGCGTGATCCTGGGCGTGACGATGGCGGGCACGTCCGCGCTGACGGGCGCGCTCACGCCGAAGCAGAAGGTGGCGGCCGTCCAGGAACATTTCGACCTGGAGACGATGATTCCCAAGCGCTTCGGCAACTGGACCGTCGACAACACCGTCGTGCCGCTGACGCCCGACGAGACGCAGAAGGAACTCATCGCCACGCTGTACGACCAGACGCTGGCGCGCACCTATGTCAACGATGCCGGGCAGCGCGTGATGCTGTCGATCGCCTACGGCGGCGACCAGAGCAAGCAGCTGCAGCTGCACCTGCCGGAGGTCTGCTACGTGGCGCAGGGCTTCGACATGGTCCAGGATCACAAGGCCGAGCTCGCTACGCATTACGGCGGCGTGCCCGTCAAGCGGCTCGTCGCGCGCCAGAACGCGCGCAACGAACCGATCACGTATTGGGTGACGATCGGCGACAAGGCCGTGATGTCCGGCCTCGGCCAGAAATACCAGCGCTTCCTGTACGGCCTGACCGGCAAGATTCCCGACGGCATGCTCGTGCGGGTGTCGACCATCGAAGCCGACGAGCACAATGCCTATCGCGTGCAGGACCGCTTCGTGAACCAGATGCTGGACGCCATGTCGCCGCGGGACCGCCTGAAGCTGCTCGGCGCGTCCACCAACAAGGGCTGACGTCCCACTACCAGAGCCAACCC
Organism: Massilia luteola; assembly: GCF_034420155.1. NCBI lineage: Bacteria > Pseudomonadati > Pseudomonadota > Betaproteobacteria > Burkholderiales > Oxalobacteraceae > Massilia > Massilia luteola. The sequence goes on along the minus strand of NZ_JAXOFN010000004.1, from coordinate 184,874 downwards.
GATGCAGAACATTCTCCTGTACTTGTACACCTCGCTGCCGTTCGTCGTCGTCGCGCTGCTGGCGGTGATGGCCGTGGTCGGCATGGGCGTCGGGATGGTGTGGCCGCGCTTCCTCGCCTACGTCTACATCGCGGTGTTCTTCTTCATGAATTCGACGAGCTACGGTTCGCTCGCGACGGTCGGCTCGCCGGGCGTGTACAGCCGCGGCTCGGGCGTGCTGTACTTTCCGCTGCTGCTGTGGTGCATGGTCGGCGCGTGGTGCTGCGCGCGCGTCTCGGCCAGCTTCCAGCGCTATCCGGCGCCGCCATGCAACCTGCGGCCCTGGTTCCTCGCCTGGTTCCTGCTGCTGGGGGGCCATGTGGCCGTGGGGATGTTTTCCAACGTCACGCTGGCGGAAGTGCTGGCGCCGTCCGGGTTTTCCAACATCGTCTGGATGGCGCCGCTCGTCTCGCTGCTGCTGCTGTCGTTCCGCACCCGCGAGCACGCGATCGAGCTGTCGCGCTTCATCATGCTGGCGGGCCTGATGCGGGCCCTGTTCGGCCTCGCGCGCTGGGCCTTCCTCGGCGGCGACCCGAACAACGTCTACGCGAACATGAACGACATCAAGATCAAGCTGACGTTCTTCGACATCAACGACAGCCTGCTGTGCACGATCGCCTTCGCCATCGCCGCCGTCAACCTGTTCCAGGTATTCAAGAACAAGCGCTCGCTGTTCTGGACGACCGTCGACTGGGCCACGCTGGGCGCGACGGCCGCCTGCATCGTGCTGTCCTACCGCCGCAGCGCGTGGATCGGCTTCGTGCTGGCCTTCCTCATCATCATGATGCGATTCCCGCTGCAGCGCCGCATCCACATGCTGGCGCTCGGCGCGCCCGTGATGGGCGCCGGCCTGCTGTATGCGGCGATCCGGCGCCTGGGCCACACCAAGGGCGCCGGCGGAGGGCTGTCCAGCCTGTTCTACGACATGGAATCGCACCGCTTCGGCGCCGAGAGCGAACGTGTGCTCGAGCTGAAACTCGCGCTGGCCGATTTCGTGTCGCATCCGCTCACGGGCATCGGCACATGGGGCCGCTATTCCGGCTACCAGCAGATCTCGTGGCAGACGGGGCCGGACGGCGGCCTGTTCCTGCACAGCGGCGTGCTGCACATCGCCCTCAAGGCCGGCCTGCCCGGGCTGATCCTGCTCGGCGGGACGATCTGGGTGTTCACCCGCTTCGCGCGGCGTGCGCTGCGCACGCTGCCGCCGGAACTGCTGGGCCTGGCGACGGCCGGCGCCGCGGGCCTCGCCTTCATGTTGCCCGACCTGCTCGTCGGCACGCCGTTCCCGCAGATCCGCACCACGCAGATGCTGGCGATCTGCCTCGCGCTGCCCTACGTGGCGATGGCCGTCGCCCGCCAACAGCCGGCCGTGCAGCCGGTCCCGACCGCCAAGCGCCGCCACGTCAACCTGGTGCCGGCGCGCGTATGAATCTCAGCCTCGTCCGCAATGCCTTCTCGAACCTGCTCGGCGCCGTGATCCCGGCGCTGGTGGCGCTGGGGACCGTGCCGCTCGTCGTCAAGGGCCTGGGCGACGCCAGCTATGGCGTGTACTCGCTCGTGACGGCGATCGTCGGCTATTTCGCCGTCATCGACATCAACGTCACGGCGGGTTCCGTCAAGTTCATCGCGGAATTCAATGCCGACCGCAGCCAGCCCCGCGCCCAGGAACGCATCGACGAGACCGTGTTCTTCGGCCTGTCCGTGTATTCGCTGCTGGGCGTCATCGGCGGGCTCGGCCTGTTTTTCGGCGCGCATGTCTTCGTCACCCGCGTGTTCTCGGTGCCGGCCGCGCTCGAACACGAGGCCGTCGCGACCCTGAAGCTGGCCGCGCTCGGCTTCTTCCTCGGCCAGCTGCAGAGCTATCTGCAGAGCGTGCCGCAATCGCTGATGCGCTACGACATCGCGAGCCGCATCGAGATGGTGTTCGGCACCTGCGTGCCGCTGCTCACGGTGGCCGTGCTGATGCTGGGCTATGGCCTGTTCGAAGTGATCCTGTTGCGCGTGATCGCGAGCGCCATCAATTGCGCCGTGCTGTGGCGCTGCATCCGCGGCCTGCTGCCGGCACTGCGCTACCGCCGGCCGGGGGCAACGATCCGCCGGGACCTGCTGGGCTTTTCCGCCTACTCGTTCCTGAGCCGTTTCGCGAGCCTGTCGTATGCCTATGCCGACAAGCTGATCATCGGCGCGCTCGTCGGCGTGACGGGCCTCGCGTACTTCACCGTCGCGTCGACGCTCGCGAACCGGATCCTGAGCCTGACCTACCGCCTGTCCGGCGTCTTCTTTCCGGCCGCCAGCACGCTGGCCGCGCGCGGCGAACTCGACCGCTTGAAAAAGCTGTATCTCAAGGCCAGCCGCTACGTCGTGTTCATCAACGCGTCCGTGCTGGTGCTCGTCGCCGTGTTCTCCTACCAGATCCTGTATTACTGGATGAACCCGCAGTTCGCGCGGGCGGGGCAGGTCGTGCTGGCCGTGATGGCGCTGTCGCAATTCATCGATTCGCTGACGAGCCTGCCGTCGCTCGTGAACGACGGCATGGGCCACCCGCGTTTTTCCGGGATGTTCGCGCTGGCGCGCGCGGCGTTCGGCCTGCTGGTCGTGTACCTGGGCGTGGCCGGCTGGGGCATCGAGGGCGCGGCCTGGGGACACCTGATCGCCTCCGTCCTGCTGACCTGCGCCTTCCTCGTGGCCGTGCACGGACGCACGGTGCCGGCGCGGCTGCATGACCTGGTGCACAGGTCGTATGCGCCCAGCGTGGTCGGCGTCGGCGCGGTGGCGCTCGCCGCGCACGTCGCCAACCGCTGGTTCGACGGCGGCCCGCTCGACCTGGTGCTGCTGGTGCTGTTGACAATGGCGCTGCTGTTCGCCTACGGCGCGCTGTTCGTGATCGAGAAGGACGACAAGGACCTGGCGTGGACGCGCGTGAAGGGCTTGTTGTCGATGAGGAAAACGGTTTGAAGATCCTGATGGTTTCGGAGGACTTGCCCGGCACCCAGATCGGCGGCCTGGGCAAGCATGTGGTCACGCTGTCCAACGCCCTGCTCGAACAAGGGCATGACGTCGACATCATGGGGCGCAGCGACCGCTTCCATGCCGGCAGCGCTCTTGACATCGGGTTTCGCGGGCGCCTGCTGCCGGGCTTCGCGTTCGCGCGCCCCGGCTGGAAAGAGTCCCAGCTCGGCTTTTTCAACCCCGTCAAGCGGCCCGTGTTCGCGCGCCGCGTGGCGCGCGCGCTGATGCGCGAGGCGGCCGGGTACGACGTCGTGCACTACCACGGCCACCTGCCGATGGCGGGGCGGTATGTGCCGTCCGGCGTGAACTTCGTACAGACCCGGCACGACCAGGGCAGCGAATGCGTGACGCACCTGCGCTTCAAGGACGAGCACGTCTGCGAAACGCGCGACGTGCGCGACTGCGCGGCCTGCATCCACCCGACGCCGAATTCGCTGCGCCGTACCGTGTCCGGCCTCGCGGTGGGCCGCTACCGCTCGGAGGCGGCCGACGCGTTCGCGCGCCACAAGACGGTATTCGTGTCCGATTTCCTGCGCCGCGCCTTCCTGCGCGCCGTGCCCTACGCCGACCTGTCGCGCGCGCGCGTGATCCACAATTTCATCCGCTATCCGCTGCTGCGCGAGCATGCGGCGGGCCCGGGCGACGTCAAGGCGGGGGAGATCCTGCTGGTCGGGCGCATCGATGCGGGCAAGGGCTTCGGCGAATTCCTGCTCCAGGTCCAGGGCTGGCTGCCGCCGCATGCCAGGGTGACCATCGTCGGCGACGGACCGCTGCGCGCGCGGCTGGAGGCCCGTTTTGCGGGTCCGCGGGTGCGCTTCCTCGGTTGGCAGCCCTACGACGAGGTGATCCGGATGTCGGCGCGCTGCCATGCGCTGGTCGTGCCCTCGGTGTGCGAGGAAGCCTGTTCCACGACCGTGCTCGAGGCGCTGGCGCTGGGCAAGCCATGCGTGGCGCTCGCGCGCGGCGGCACGCCGGAGCTGGCCGCGTATCAGTATTACGACGGCCAGCTGCAACTGGCCGAGACCATGCCGCGCCTCGTGGAGCGGCTGGTCGACATCCTGGGACGTGCGCCAGCGACGGTGCCGCTGCCGGATTCCTTCCCGATGGACGTGTTCCACGCCATTCCCCAGATCCTGGACTTCTATCACGAGTGAATGATGAACAAACCGACCTTTTCGATCGTCACCTGCACCTGGAACAGCGCCGCCACGCTGGCCGACACCCTCGCGTCCGTGCAACGCCAGACCTGCCAGGACGTCGAGCACATCTTCGTCGACGGCGGCTCCACCGACGGCACGCTGGACATGATCGCCGCGTACCCGGGCAGGAAGCGCGTGCTGCGCGACGTGGGCGGCGGCATCAGCCGTGCCATGAACCAGGGCATCATCGCCGCGACGGGCGAATACGTGGCGCACCTGCACTCCGACGATTATTATGCCGGCGACGACGTGCTGGAAACCGTCGCCGCCCGCTTTGCGAGCGAGCGCGTGGACTGGGTGTTCGGCACCGTGCAGGTGCTGAAGGACGGCCAGCTGGTTCCGCCGTACCGGCTGGTGCCGTTCAGCTATCACGCGTTCGCCGCGGGGCGGGCGTCCGTGCCGCATCCGGCCGTCTTCATCCGCAGGAGCGCGTTCGGCCGCGTGGGCATGTTCGACGAGACGCTCAAGTACGCGATGGACATCGACCTGTGGCTGCGGCTGGGCCGGGTGGCGCGTCCGGCCACCGTCGACCGTCCGCTGACCGTGTTCCGCGACCACGCGGGCAGCGTCTCGTCCGCCAACAAGATCAAGGCGCGCCAGGAAGAGTTCGCGGTGCGCCGCCGCCACATGAGGCAGGCGCCGCTCGCGTTCGGCATCTATTGCCTGCGCTACCTGAAACGCATGCGCGCCCTGCGCGCCGAGGCGGCGCATGGGGGCATGCCTGCCGTCGCGCACTGAAGCGTTTGGCTGGCGTGCGCCAGTCCGCTTTCCGCCGATGTTATCGTCATGTCTGTTCAAAATTAATGAATCAATAAAGATTGCCAGAGTTATTCGAAGGGTGGCAATTCGATAAACTTTGCCGAATTGTCCGCACAGTTTTCAAATAGTCTTTTCTGTTAAAAAACGGCTTTTGTTTGCCTGAAAATATTACTGTTATTAAGGGGTTCATTGGGTCGTTGGATTTGTGCGATAGCGAGAAAAATCCCTGATTTGTAAGGGATTTTTTTCCGCAAAAAAATTTATTTGCGGTACTATTTCTCCTATCGAACAGCGCTCATTTGTCTCAGCCGAGCGTTTCAAAGCAAATCTGGCCCAGGCGTCCTGCCGACAGTTGAACCTCTCGTCGTCCAGTTAATATTTCTCGGAGCATTTACATGAAATTTCATCGGAAGGGCATCATTGCCGTTGCTGCGCTGTCGTCGCTGCTGGTGTCGTTCAGCGCGCATGCCGACTGGGCCCAATCCACCGATCCGCTCGTCGTTCAGCCCGCACCCGCCAACGGCGCCGTGCAGGCGCAGAATCCGCCGGGCTTCGCCTGGGCGCGCCATCCGACCGGTCCGGCCGCCTATGACATCGAGATCACCCCGGTCGGCGGCTCGCCGGTGAAGGCGACGGTCGACCGCAACTGGTACCTGCCGACCAAGGCCCTGGCCCTGGGCAACTACACCTGGCGCGTGCGCCCGTCCGGTTCGAGCGACTGGTCGAGCCCGCGTTCCTTCGCGATCACCAGCCGGTCGACCACGTTCGAAGTGCCCGACAACGCCACCCTGCGTTCGCGCATCCTGGCCAAGGCGCGTCCCCGTTCGCTGGGCCCGAGCTTCACCGCCTACTCGACCTGGAGCACGTCCAGGAAGACCGAGCTGGACCCGTACGTCAGCCGCCTGATCAATGAAGTCAAGCTGCAGATGACGGCGCTGCCCGACCTGTCGGACGCGCGCTGGCCGGTCGCGATCTCGGCGCCGCTGACGGCGACGATGGCATCGCAGCAGACCGACGTGCGCAACCGCATCAACGAATCGACGCGCCAGCTGGAAGCGGCCGCGCTGCTGTGGCGCCTCAAGAAGGATCCGGTCTACCTGAACGAAGCGCTCAAGCGCGGCGACCAGCTGGCGTCGCTGAATCCGAGCGGCCCCACCAGCTACGCCAACCAGGACCAGGCCACGCGCCAGATCGCGCTGGAACTGCTCAAGGGCGCCGACCTGCTGGCCGGCGACCTGGACGCGACCCGCAAGGCCAAATGGCTCGCCGTCGCCAAGACCCGCGTGACCGAGATGTTCAGCAATATCTCGGGCGACAACGGCCGCCTCGACCAGTACCCGTTCGACTCGCACGGCAACACGCTGATGATCTACATGGCGCTGATCTCGACGCTGGCCCTGGGCGACATCCCGGAAGCGCAGACGTGGTTCGACTTCACGTTCCGTGCCTACGTCAACACCCCGTCGCCGTGGTCGGGTTCGGAAGGCGGCTATGCCAACGGCACCGCCTACGCCGAATACGCGGCCGGCTACATGACGGCCCTGTGGGACCCGATCGTCCAGGCGACCGGCGTGAACATGTACGCCAAGCCGTGGACGCTGGGCTTCCTCGACTTCGCGACCGAATTCACGCCGCCGGGCTCGAAGGTGCATGCCTTCGGCGACGGTTCCGAGACCAAGCCGGACCCGCGCGTGTTCCGCGCGTTCGCGAACCGCATGGTGTCGCCGCGCGCCGCATGGTACGTGGCCAACCTGCCGGGCATCGAGGATTCGCTGTCCGTGGTGCAGGCGCCGTATCCGATGCCGGTGGCCGGCACCACGTTGAAGATCCCGCCGTCGAATTCGGCCTACTACCCGAGCACCGGCTGGGTGGCGATGCACAGCGATATCGGTTCGACGGGCCGCACCTCGTTCTTCTTCAAGTCCAGCCCGTACGGCTCGTTCAACCACAGCCACGGCGACCAGAACGGCCTGCTGTTGTCGGTGGCCGGCCAGCCGCTGCTGGTCAAGGCCGGCTGGTATGACTGGTACGGTTCGCCGCTGTGGACGGACTGGTATCACCAGACCAAGTCGCAGAACGCGATCACGTTCGACGGCGGCCAGGGCCAGGTGGTCACCGGCTACCGCGAGCAGCTGCAGCACAACGGCCGCATCACCGGCTTCTCGGCCCAGTCGACCTACGACTACGCCGAAGGCGACGCGACCCCGGCGTATGGCGGCCAGCTGACGATGGCGAAGCGCCAGATCTGGTACCTGCACAGCCAGAACGCCATGGTGGTGCGCGACAAGCTGCAGGCGGTGGTGGCGCACACCTACGAGTGGAACGTCCACGCACCGGTGGCGATGACGGTCGAGAGCCCGTCGAGCGTCAAGATCGCGATCAACGGCCAGTCGGTATGCCTGCGCGACCTGAACGGCAACGCGCCGTTCGCCAAGTGGACCGGTCCGGCGCCCAAGGCCGGCGTGACCGAAGACCACGGCGCGTTCTACCTGAAGAACGACAGCAAGTCGGCGGCCGAGTTCCTCGTGCTGCTGGACGTCGGCTGCAAGCGTCCGGCCACCAAGGTGACGACGTCGGGCACGACGCGCACCCTCACCGTCGGTACGCAGACGGTGAACCTGAACTAAACGCCCGCGTATCGTCGTCGGGATCGCCTGCGCACCGTGCTACACTCGGCGCGCAGGCGCCAAGGTCCTCCGCGGGCGCACGCCTGCGGAGGCCTTCTTTTTTTGCGCTGACGATGACGACACAGGTGTTCCTGATCCAAGCCCACAAGGACCTGGGCCAGCTCAATGCGCTGGTCGAGCAGCTGCGCGACGACGATTTTCGCGTGTACGTGAACCTCGACCGCAAATGCGCGCTCGATCCGGCCGGCGTCCATCCGTTCGCGCGCCAGGTCAGCAACCGCATCGACGTCCACTGGGGCACGTTCAGCCAGGTGCAGGCCGTGCTCCATTCGCTGGAGCAGATCGTGGCCGAGGTGCCGGTGTTCGACAAGGTGGTCTTTTTGAGCGCCCAGGATTTCCCGCTGCTCTCGAACGCCCGCCTCAAGGACGCGCTGGCGCAGCACGCCGGCCATGAACTGCTCGACACGGTCGCCATCGGCACCGACCCTGGCCAGTGGGCGGCCGATTACCGCTACCGGTATTTCCATCGCGGCGACGACACGCCGCTGGCGCGCCTCGCCTGCCGCGTCGCCAACCGCGTCCTGCGCGTGACGGGCGCCGCGCGCCGCCTGCCCGGCGGGATGCGGCCGTACGGCGGCTCGTCGTGGTGGGCGCTGTCGCAGGCGTGCGTGCAGGACATCCTCGCGCGCGTCGCGCGCGACCCTGGCCTCGTGCGCTTCTTCCGCAACTGCGCGTGTCCGGACGAGATGTTCTTCCAGACCCTCGTGATGAATTCGCCGTTCGCGCGCCGCGTGCTGGGCCAGAACTTCCGCTACGTCCAGTGGCCGGAGCAGGGCGCGCGCAACCCCAAGATCCTGGACGAGGGCGACTTCGAGCGCATCGCCGCGTCGCGCGCCCATTTCTGCCGCAAGATCGACAGCCAGGCCAGCGCGGCCCTGATGGCCCGCCTGCGCGCGCTGCGCGCGGCCTGATTTAAGTTTCACGCAACTGTGCGCGCTGCCGGGCAAGTTAGAATCGGCTTCCATTCGTTGTTCATACGATAAGGAATCCATGCGCAGACTCTCTTCGTCCCGTTCCATCCTGTTCGTCGTGCGCGATCCGCTGCCGCCGGTCCGGGCCGACGTACGGACCCTGTTCGGCACCGAGATGCCGCGCTACGGCGTGGCCACCGAGCTGGTGGGGCAGGGCGGCAGCGGCGACACGGCGCCGTGGCCGGCCGGCGGCATGCACGTCGTCGGCTCGCTGCGCAGCCGTTTCGCCAGCGTGTGCGCGCCCGTGTGGGACCTGCTGGGCCTCGTGCGTGCGCTGCGCCACGGCCGGCCGGACTGCATCCAGGTGCGCGACAAGATCGCCAGCGGCGTGCTGGGCCGCGTGGCGGCCGCGCTGCTGCGCGTCCCGTTCATCTATTGGATGTCGTTCCCCATCGTCGAAGGCTTCGAGGTCCGGCGCGACGACATCGCCCGCCACGGCCGCGGCGTCAGGTGGCTGGGGCATGCGCTGCGCGCCTGGGCGTCGCGGGTGGCGATCTACCGCGTCGTGCTGCCCGGCGCGCGCCACATGTTCGTGCAGAGCGACGCCATGGCCGACTGGCTGGCCGCGAAAGGGTTCGACCGGGCCCGCATGACGGCCGTGCCGATGGGCGTCGACGCCCACCTGTTCGACCGCGCCAACGTGGAGCCGGTCGACGATTTCCGCCTGGACGGGCGCCGCGTCGTCCTCTACCTGGGCCGCATCGCGCGCTCGCGCCGGTCCGACTTCCTGCTCGACGTGGCCGAACGGCTGCGCGCCCGCAATCCGGACGTGCTGCTCGTGATCGCCGGCGACGCCCCGTCCGACGACGAGATGGCGTGGATGCGCCGCGAGATCGCGCAGCGCGGCCTGGACGGCCACGTGCTGCTGACGGGCTGGCTGCCCCAGCGCACGGCGCTCGGCTATGCCGTGCGGGCCGAGGTGGGCCTGTCGCCGATCCCGCGCGGCACGCTGTTCGACGTGTCGTCGCCGACCAAGCTCGTGGAATACCTGGCGCTCGGCATCCCCAGCGTCGCCAACGATATCCCCGACCAGAAACAGGTCATCGAGGAGAGCGGGGCCGGCCTGTGCGTGCCGATGGAAGCGGGGCCGTTCGCCGATGCCGTGCTGGAATTGTTAAATGACGGCGCCCTTGCTGCCGAGTTCGCGTTACGTGGCCCACCGTACGTAACGAGCCACCGCACGTATGATATTCTGGGTAACAATGTTGCAAAAATTTATAGGAAAATCCTGACGGAGCGGCCGTAAGCATGTCGATGTGGACCTACTCGCTGAAGTGCTCGCTGCGTTCGCTCGTGCGCGACATCGTCCGCAACGTCTGGGGCCGGCGCTTCGTGTATCCCGGTCTCGTCGCCAACGAGCGCTCGCGCGCGGCGCTGGCCGCCTACGTCGCGCGGCGCGCGCGCCGGGTCGGCGTGCCGCTCGACGGCGACGGCACGACCCTGGCCCGGCTGGCGCCCGGCAGCCCCATGCTGACCAAGGCCGAGGTCCGCCAGCATCCGGAACGCCTGGTGCGGCCGCGCGGCCCCGGTTCCTGGATCCGCACGACGATCAAGACCAGCGGCACGTCCGGCTCGCCGCTGACCATCGTCCAGTCGCTCGGCAACCTCGTGCGCGAGGAAGGCTTCGTCTACCGCCAGCTGCAATGGATCGGCTGGCGCCACGGTCAGCGCCGCGCGTGGATCCGCGGCGACATCGTGTGCCCTGACCACCCGCGCGACGGCCGCTACTGGTGCCGCGACTGGGTGGGCAATATGCTCATGATGTCGTCGTACCATTTGTCGAACGATACGATCGGCCGCTACATCGACGCGCTGGAGGGCTTCGATCCCGTCGTGATCCACGCCTACCCGTCGTCGATCGCGGCGCTGGCCGCCTGGCTGAACGCGGCCGGCCGCAGCTATCGCGGACGCGCGCTGCGCGGCGTGATGACGTCGTCCGAGACGCTGGAACCCGGCGTGCGCACGGCCGTGGAGCAGGCGTTCGGCGTGCGCGTGTTCGACTGGTATGGCCAGGCCGAGCGCGTGGCCGCCATCGGCACGTGCGAGGAAGGCCGCTACCACGTGCTCACCGACTACAGCGGGGTCGCGCTGCTGGAGGCGGAGGACGGTGCCTGCGAACTGGTCGGTACGTCACTGAACAATGCCGCGATGCCGCTCGTGCGCTACCGCACGGGCGACACCGTGATCCCGGACGGCGAAGCGTGCCCCTGCGGCCGCGTCTTCCCGACGATCAAGGCCGTGATCGGGCGCCAGGAAAAGATCGTCACCTTGCCGGACGGCCGCATCGTCGCGCGCCTGGACCGCATCTTCCAGGGGCACGACCGCCATCTCGTCGAAGGACAGGTGCTGTACCGCGGCGCCGGCGAATTCGTGCTGCGCGTCGTGACGGCCGACGGCTTCGGCGATGCGGACGAACGGGCGTTGATCGACAAATTCCTGCTGCGCGTGCCCGGCGTGAACGTGCGGGTGGAGCGGGTGGGGGCGATTCCGCGCGGACCGAACGGCAAGTTCGAATTCATCGCGATCGAGAGTTGAAGCGTGCGCACGGCGGAAAAATCATGATGTATTATCGAAATATTGTCCATTTAGTAAGGGCCTCTACCTTGTCACAAGCAGCGCAGCGGGGGACGACGACCATGGGGGCGGGCGCGTGAAAGCGCCGGCGCCACGGGTCCTGATGGTCGGCACGGCGCTCGACGGCAGGGGCGGGGTGGCGGCGGTGGTCTCCGTGTTGCGCCGGCATGGACTGTTCGAGCGCGAATCCGTGCGCTATGTGGCCACCCACCGCGACGGCACGCCGCTCGTGAAGGCGCGCGGCGCGTTGTCCGGGTTCTGGCAGACGCTCGTCATGTGCCTGGGCCGGCATCCGGCCGTCGTCCACGTGCACGCGGCCTCGCACGCGAGCTTCCTGCGCAAGTCGCTCGTGCTGCTGATCGCGCGCCGGGCCGGCTGCAAGACCATCTTTCACCTGCACGGCGGCGGCTTCCGCACCTTTGCCACGGAGGAATCGGGCACCTTGCTGCGGCGCTGGATCCGCCACACGCTGGAAGCGAGCTCGCTCGTGATCACCTTGTCCGGAGGCTGGGCCCAGTTCGTGCACGCCTTTGCGCCGCGCGCGCGCGTGGCCGTCGTGCCGAATTCGGTGCCGCTGCCGGACCTGCCGGCGCAGGACCAGTCGATGCCCGGCCGCGTCCTGTTCCTCGGCCGGCTGGAAGCGGCCAAGGGCGTTTATGAATTGCTGGAGGCGGGCGCGCGCATCGTGCGCGAGACGACCGGGCCGAGCCCGCTGCGCCTCGTGTTCGGCGGCGAGGGCGATGCGTCCGGCCTGCGCCGGCGCGCGGCCGAACTGGGCATCGCGGACCGGATCGAGCTGCCCGGCTGGGTCGGTCCGGCCGAACGCGACGCCGAACTGCGCAAGGCCACCGTATTCTGCCTGCCGTCGCACGCGGAAGGGCTGCCGATGTCCATGCTCGAGGCAATGGCGGCGCGCAAGGCGGTCGTGGCGACGGCCGTGGGCGGTATTCCGGAAACACTGAGCGACGGCGACAATGGCCTGCTGGTGCCGCCGCGCGACGAACAGGCGCTCGCCAGGGCGCTTGCACGGGTCCTGGGCGATTGCGCCCTGCGCGACCGGCTGGCGGAACGTGCGCGCGCAACCATCGAACAACAATACTCAACCGAGGTGGTGTGCGGGAAATTGTCCGCGATCTACCGTGAACTGGCGGGGGCATCATGATGAGCGAAGCGACAGGGATGGTCTGGCTGGTCAACCGTTTGCGCTGCATGTCCGTGGCCGAGGTCGGCTACCGGATCCGCCAGGCGGCCGTCACGCGCGTGGCGAAACGCCTGCGCGCGCGCGCCGCGCCGCCGCTGCCGCGCGCCCGCACCTTCAACCTCCACGGGCCGCTCGCCGTGCCGCCGGCGGAACGCGACGCGCTGCTGGCCGACGCCGACAGCATCTGCGCCGGCCACGTCGTCCTGTTCGCCAACCGGCGCTTCGACGTCGGCATGCCGCCCGTGTGGAACCGCGATCCGGACAGCGGCGTCGTCGGCCCGAGCATCTACGCGGGCGACATCGCGATCACGGACCGCGAACAGGTCGGCGACATCAAGCACGTGTGGGAACTGAACCGCCACCTGCACCTCGTGCGCCTCGCGCAGGCCTGGACCTGTACGTCCGACGTCGCCTGGCTGCATGCGCTGCACACCCAGCTGCGCAGCTGGCTCGACCAGTGTCCGCCGCTGGTCGGCCCCAACTGGACGAGCTCGCTGGAACTGGGCATCCGCCTCATCAACTGGGGCCTCGTGTGGCAACTGATCGGCGGCGAGGGCAGCGGCCTGTTCGCGGGCGAGGAAGGGCAGCGCCTGCGCGCCGACTGGCTGGATGCGATCCACGCCCACTGCAGCGCGATCGCGCGCCACCTGTCGCGCCATTCGTCGGCGAACAACCATTTGATCGGCGAACTGGCCGGCCTGTATGTGGGCGCGTCGATCTGGCCGTGCTGGAAAGCGTCGGGCGCGTGGCTGGAACAGGCGCGCGCCGAGCTGGAACACGAGGCGCAAGCCCAGTTCTCGCGCGACGGCGTCAACCGCGAGCAGGCCTTTGCCTACCACGTGTTCTCCAGCGAATTCCTGTTCGTGGCGGGACTCGTGGGCCAGGCCTGCGATCATCCGTTCTCGCGCGCCTACTGGGCGAGCCTGCAGCGCGCGCTGCGTTTCCTCCGTTCCGTGCGCGACGTGGGCGGCAATGTGCCGATGGTGGGCGACGCCGACGACGGCATCGTGTTCCGGCTGGATGCGCCCGGCGCCGACCGCGCCGACCAGTTGCTGGCGCTGGGCGACGCCGTGCTGCGCCGCATGGCGCCGGCGCACCCCGGCGTGCGCTGGCTGCTGCACGCGCTGCCCGGCAAGCGGCCGGAGGCGGACCCGCACGAGTCGGATACGGGCTGGGCCTTCCCGGACGGCGGCTATCTGCTGTTCGGTTCGCATTTCGGCGAGCGCGACGAGATCAAGGGCATGGTCGACTGCGGTCCGCTCGGCTATCTCGGCATCGCCGCGCACGGCCACGCGGATGCGCTCGCGCTGACGCTGTCCGTCGGCGGCGAGGCGTGCCTCGTCGATCCGGGCACGTATTCGTACTGGCAGGAACACAAGTGGCGCGACTACTTCCGCGGCACGTCGGCGCACAACACGGTGCGCATCGACGGGCTCGACCAGTCGGTGTCGGGCGGGCGCTTCATGTGGCTGAAAAAGGCGCGGGCAGCCATCGAACGCATGCCGCAGTCGCCGCACGAGTTCGACTTCCGCGGCTCGCACGACGGTTACGAGCGCCTGGCCGATCCCGTGCGGCATATGCGCAGCGTGCGTTACGATGGTGCCAGCGCGACGCTCACCGTGCGCGACGAGATCGCTGCGAAGAAACATCACCAGGTCGAATTGTTCTGGCATTTCGCACCCGGCCTGGACGTGCGGCTGAACAGCGCCGGCCTGCACGTGCGCGGCAAGCGCTTCGCGCTGCAGATGCATGCGCACGGCGCGGACCTCAAGCTGGAGCTGGTGCACGGCAACGAAAATCCGCCGCTCGGCTGGTATTCGCGCTGCTACGAACACAGGCAGCCGTGCGACGTTTTAAAGATCAGCACCGTATCGTCCGCCGTCCCGGTCGAGTGCAAGTTTACAATAACGTTTTTCTAACACCGTTTTTCCATAACTACATCTAGGGATTGTTTCAAATGCTCATTTATCTGGTCGCAGGTGCCCGCCCCAATTTCATGAAGATCGCGCCGATCGTGCGTGCGCTGCAGGCGCGTCCGGATGCGCCGGCGTTCAAGATCATCCACACCGGCCAGCACTACGACCGCGAGATGAACGACGTGTTCTTCGAAGAGCTCGGCATTCCGCAGCCGGACGTGTTCATGGCCGCCGGCGGCGGCAGCCACGCCCAGCAGACGGCCAAGATCATGATCGGCTTCGAGGAACTGTGCACCGCCACGCGCCCGGACGCCGTGCTCGTCGTGGGCGACGTGAATTCCACGCTGGCCTGCTCGATCGTCGCCAAGAAGCTGAACATCCCCGTCGCCCACGTGGAAGCCGGCCTGCGCAGCTTCGACATGGCGATGCCCGAGGAAATCAACCGCCTCGTCACGGACAGCATCTCGGACTGGTTCTTCGTCACGGAACCGTCCGCCGTGGAGCACCTGCGCCGCGAAGGCAAGAAGGATGACGCGATCCACTACGTCGGCCACGTAATGGTCGACAACGTGCTGTACCAGGCCGAGAAATTGGCGCACGCCGACACGTCCGCGTTCGAGACGAGCACCTGGAAAGCCGCGCGCGCGCAGGCCGGCCAGCGCTACGGCGTCGTCACGCTGCACCGTCCCAGCAACGTCGACGACGCGGCCACGTTCACGCGCATCGCCGGCGCGCTGAAGGAGATCGCAGCGGAACTCCCGCTGATCTTCCCCGTGCACCCGCGCACCCGCGCGAACATCGGGAAATTCGGCATCGACCTGGGCCCGAACGTCACGCTGGCCGGTCCGCAGGCCTATATGGCGTTCCTGAACCTGTGGAAGGATGCGGCGGTCGTACTGACGGACAGCGGCGGCCTGCAGGAAGAAACGACGGCGCTGGGCGTGCCGTGCGTGACGATCCGCGAGAACACGGAACGTCCCGTGACGGTGGACGAAGGTTCGAACGTATTGGCCGGCACCGACCCGGCCGCGATCCTCGCCGAAGCGGGCAAGATCCTGCGCGGCGAGGGCAAGCAGGGCCGCCGGCCGCACCTGTGGGACGGCAAGGCGGCCGAACGCATCGTGGACATCCTGACGAAGGAAATCCGCGGCTAACGCAATGAGGTAGACAATGAACGAGCGCATCACGCTGATGGGGTGTTCCATCGACAACCTGACGATGGAAGAGACATTGCAGACGGTCGAGGGCTTCATCCACACCGGACGGCCCCATCAGCACGTCGTGGTCAACGTCGACAAGCTGGTCAAGGCCAGCCGCGATCCGGAACTGCGCCGGATCATCAACGACTGCGCGCTCGTGAATGTCGATGGCATGCCGGTCGTGTGGGCGTCGCGCCTGCTGGGCCGGCCGTTGAAGGAGCGGGTCGCCGGCTGCGACCTGTTCGAGGCGCTGATGCGGCGCGCCGGCGAGAAGGGCTGGCGCGTGTTCCTGCTCGGCGCGAAAGAGGAAGTGGTGAGCAAGGTGGCAGCCACGTACCGGCATAAATACCCGAACCTGGTGCTGGCCGGCTACCGCAACGGTTACTGGAAGGGCGAGGCGGACGAAGCGGAGGTGGTCGAACAGATCCGCGCCGCGCGTCCCGATCTGTTGTTCGTGGCGATCAGTTCGCCGAAAAAAGAGCAGTTCCTCGGCCGCTGGCAGGCCGAGATGCAGGTCCCGTTCGCGATGGGCGTGGGTGGGACCTTCGACGTGGCGATCGGCCACGTCAAGCGCGCGCCGCTGTGGATGCAGAAGTCCGGACTGGAATGGTTCTACCGTTTCCTGCAGGAGCCGCGCCGGATGTTCCGCCGTTATTTTATCGAGGACATGGCCTTCATCCGGCTGTTCCTCAAAGAGTTGAAGTTGAAGGGCGCACGATAGCGCCCCCGAGGTTGCAGTACACCAAAACACCAGACAGGGATGGCGCCGGTTTCGAGCCGGCGCCGACGACATAACGATGCGCGCCGGCTCAAGGAATGGGCACGGCGGCGGCAACACTTTTACGAAAGAAGAGCATTCATGAAGATTCTCGTTACTGGCGGCATGGGTTACATCGGTTCGCACACCGTCGTGGAACTGCAGAACGCCGGCCACGACGTGGTCGTGTACGACAACCTGTACAACGCGGTGCGTTCCGTGCAGGACCGTGTCCAGAAGATCACCGGCAAGCCGTTCGAATTCGTCGAAGGCGACATCCGCGACCGCGCGGCCATGGAGGCCGTGTTCGGCGCGCACAAGATCGACGCCGTGATCCACTTCGCCGGCCTGAAGGCTGTCGGCGAATCGGTGGCGCAGCCGCTGCGCTACTACGACAACAACGTGTACGGCAGCGTCGCGTTGTTCGAGACGATGGCCAAGTTCGGCTGCAAGACGCTCGTGTTCTCGTCGTCGGCCACCGTCTACGGCGATCCGGCCTCGGTGCCGATCATGGAGGATTTCCCGCTGTCGGCCACCAATCCGTATGGCCGCAGCAAGCTGATGATCGAAGACATCCTGCGCGACGTGTTCAAGGCCGAACCGGACTGGCGCATCGCACTGCTGCGCTATTTCAACCCGGTCGGCGCGCATGAAAGCGGCTTGATCGGCGAGGAGCCGAACGGCATCCCCAATAACCTGGTGCCTTACATCGCCCAGGTCGCCAACGGCCAGCGCGAAAAACTGTCCGTGTACGGCGGCGACTATCCGACCCCGGACGGTACCGGCATGCGCGACTACATCCACGTCGTCGACCTGGCGATCGGCCACGTGAAGACCCTCGACAAGCTGGCGAAGGGCGACGGCCTCTACACGTACAACCTCGGCACGGGCAACGGCAACAGCGTCCTGGAAATGGTGCACGCCTTCGAAAAGGCCTGCGGCAAGCCGATCCCGTACCAGATCGTGGACCGTCGCCCCGGCGACATCGCCAAGTGCTACGCCGACCCGACGAAGGCGCGCGAGGAACTCGGATGGACCGCGCAGCGTGACATCGCCCAAATGTGCGCCGATTCCTGGCGCTACCAGACTACCCCAAAATAAACGTATGAGGACCGAACCATGAAAGCGATGATTCTTGCAGCAGGCAAAGGTACGCGCGTACGTCCGTTGACCTATGACCTGCCGAAACCGATGATCCCCGTGCTGGGCAAGCCCGTGATGGCTTACCTGATCGAGCATTTGCGCAAGCACGGCGTGACCGAGATCATGGTGAACGTCAGCCACCTGCACGAAAAGATCGAGGAATACTTCGGCGAGGGCGAGCAATACGGCGTCCAGATCGGCTATTCCTTCGAAGGCTATACGAAGGAAGACGGCGAAGTCGTCGCGGTGCCGATCGGCTCGGCCGGCGGCATGAAGAAGATCCAGGAATTCGGCGGCTTCTTCGACGACACGACCATCGTCCTGTGCGGCGACGCACTGATCGACCTCGACCTCAAGGCGGCCCTGGCGGAGCACCGCCGCAAGGGCGCCATGGCGTCCGTCATCACGAAGGAAGTCCCGTGGGACAAGGTGTCGAGCTATGGCGTCGTCGTGACCGACCAGAACGGCCGCATCACCCAGTTCCAGGAAAAGCCGAAGCAGGAAGACGCGCTGTCGAACTTCATCAGCACGGGCATCTACATCTTCGAACCGGAAGTGATCGACCTGATTCCGTCGGGCGTGGAGTTCGACATCGGTTCCCAGCTGTTCCCGCTGCTGGTCGAAAAGGGCATGCCGTTCTATGCCCAGGGCCGGCCGTTCAACTGGCTGGACATCGGCAGCGTGAGCGATTACTGGGAAGTGCTGCAGAACGTGCTGACTGGTGAGGTCAATCATATGGACGTGCCGGGCATCCAGATCGAGCCCGGCCTGTGGACCGGCCTGAACACGAGCATCGACTGGCGGGGCACCACGATCAAGGGCCCCGTCTACATCGGTTCCGGCGTCAAGATCGAGGCCGGCACGACGATCGTCGGGCCGACGTGGATCGGCCACGGCAGCCATATCTGCGAGGGTGCCGAGGTCGTCCGCAGTGTCCTTTTCGAGTACACTCGCGTGCTGAACGACGTGACATTGCATGAAATGATCGTGTTCAAGGATTACAGCATCGACCGCGCCGGCGAGATGAAGCACTCCTCCGACTACAGCTCGTCGGAATGGCTGAACGCGCGCGACCGCCGCCGCAGCCGGCGGACGGAACAGGCCGAAGAAACAGACAAGTCATTAGAGAAAGCCAACGCATGAAAATTTACCCAGTCATCCTCTCCGGCGGCGCCGGTACCCGCCTGTGGCCGCTGTCGCGGGCAGTCATGCCCAAGCAGCTGCTGCCGCTGGTGACGGACAAGACGATGCTGCAGGAAACCGCGCTGCGGGTCCGCGGCTGGCCGGGGTTGATGGCACCGCTGGTCGTGTGCGGCAACGAACACCGCTTCCTCGTGGCCGAGCAGATGCGCGACGTCGGCATCACGCCGCACGGCATCCTGCTGGAGCCGGCGGGGCGCAACACGGCCCCGGCCGTGGCCGCCGCCGCGCAATACCTGCACGCGCAGGATCCGGAAGCGGTGATGCTCGTGCTGCCGGCCGACCACGTGATCGAAAAGAACGACGCGTTCCGTATCGCCGTCGAGCGCGCCGCGGCCCAGGTCGGGCAAGGCGCCCTGGCGACGTTCGGCATCGTGCCGAGCGGTCCGGAAACGGGTTACGGCTACATCCGCCGCGGCGAGCCGCTGCCGGGCTGCGACGATTGCTACACGATCGAACGCTTCGTCGAAAAGCCCGACCGCAACACGGCCGAAGGCTTCGTCGCCGACGGCGGCTTTTACTGGAACAGCGGCATGTTCATGTTCCGCGCCGACCGCTTCCTGGCCGAGATCGAGAAGCACGCGCCGACGATCGCCCAGGCCGCCGGCGCCGCCGTGCAGGCCGCGTACAGCGACCTCGACTTCTGCCGCCTGAACGAAGCCGCGTTCGCCGCGAGCCCATCCGATTCGATCGACTACGCCGTGATGGAACACACGCGCGACGGCATCGTCGTCGCGGCCGACATCGGCTGGAGCGACGTCGGCTCGTGGTCCGCGCTGGCCGACGTGCAAGCCAAGGATGCCGACGGCAACGTGGCGCGCGGCGACGTCTACCTCGACAGCACGAGCAACACGCTGGTGCGCGCCGAGAGCCGCATCGTGGCCGTCGTTGGCGTCAAGGACCTCGTCGTCGTGGAAACGAACGATGCCGTGCTCGTCGCGCACAAGGACATGGTCCAGCGCGTCAAGAACGTCGTCGACCACCTCAAGGGCAACGCGCGCACGGAGCACCTGGTGCACACGAAGGTGTACCGTCCGTGGGGCTATTACGAAGGCATCGACGCGGGCGAGCGTTTCCAGGTCAAGCGCATCTGCGTCAAGCCGGGCGAAAAGCTGTCGCTGCAGATGCACCACCACCGCGCCGAACACTGGATCGTCGTGTCGGGCACGGCGCGCGTCACGTGCGGCGACCAGGTCACGCTGCTGGCCGAGAACGAGTCCACGTATATCCCGATCGGCATGACGCACCGCCTGGAAAATCCGGGCAAGCTGCCGCTGCACCTGATCGAAGTGCAATCCGGCAGCTACCTCGGCGAGGACGACATCGTCCGCTTCGAGGACATCTACAAGCGCGCCTGAGCGTTTCGCGCCGCGTCCGCACGTTCGATGCGGACGCATCTTTTCCTCTGGTCTACAGTGCGTATGGCCGCGCGCATGCGGCATACAATGCGTCGTCTGTAACCCATCGGGGAAACATCATGAAGATGAAGACGTTCATTGTGGCCGGCGCCCTGGGTGCGGCCCTGGCCGGTGTCGGCGGCAGCGCGGCGGCCGGCGACATCATCGGCGGCTCTGCTCTGCTGGACGCGAGCAGCCACGCCCAACTCGAACGCTGGCTCGGCGCCGGCGAATTCAACCTCGACAATGTGTACACCCTGCACCCCGGCGATACGTCGGACGCCTTCCACGCCGGGGCGGACGGGAAGGGCGCGACCTTCACCCTGCTCGAAGTGACGAACACCGCCGGGGCAAGCTTCCTCGTCGGCGGCTACAACCCGCAGAGCTGGGCCTCAAGCGAAGGCTGGCACGAGACCCAGCGCGACTGGCAGCGCACGGCCTTCCTGTTCAATATGACGGACCCGGCCGTGTACCGTCAGGTGCTGACGGACTATGTCTTGCCGAGCCAGGGCTTGCGCCAGACCTATAACGAGGTCGGCTACGGCCCCATCTTCGGTTCCGGGCCCGACCTGTTCGTCAACGACGAATTGACGGCGGCCACGTCGTGGCGCCTGACCTACGGGAACCCGGACGGCGAAGGCAAGAGCATCATCGACGGCAGCCTGCATGGCGAGATCGTGCGCCTGGACGCGATGGAAGTGTTCGCGATCTCGCCCGTGCCCGAGCCCGGTGCCGCGGCCATGCTGCTGGCGGGCCTCGGCGTGCTGGGCGCGGCCATGCGGAGGCGTTCGTAGGGTGGGCACCCCGTGCCCACGCGTGACGCCCGCACATCGCACACGCGCCCACGCTGCCGACGCGGCCCGGTTCTAAGCCGCGCTTAAGTTGTTCGCCTTGCAAGCTGTGGCATGATGAGCGGGAGCCTCGAGCTCCCGTTTTTTCAACGCTGCCACTGCCCATGACCCGGATCCCGAGACGCTGCCCGAGACTGTGCCTGCCCCTGCTCGCATGCCTTGCCGCCTTCATCGCGGCCCCGGCCCGCGCCCAATTCGTCGGCGAGTCCCGCCTCCGGCCGGATCAATTGGCCATCGTCATCAATGACGCCGAGCCGAACAGCGTCAGGATCGGCGCCTACTACCGCAAGCGGCGCGGCATTCCGGCGGCCAATGTCGTGCACGTACGCATTCCCGGCAAGCCGCACGAGATCAGCGCCGAGCGCTTCGCGGCGCTCAAGGACGAGATCGACGCGCACCTGGGCCCGAACGTGCAGGCCGTGCTGATGGTGTGGACGGCGCCGTACAAGGTCGAATGCAATTCGATCACGGGCGCGTACAGCCTCGGCTTCGATCCCGGCCAATGCGCGAAGACGTGCCTGCCGGGCCGCCCGAGCCCATACTTCAATTCCAGTTCCTCGCGTCCGTACACCGACCTGAACATCCGGATCTCGATGCTGTTGCCGACGGAATCCGTGGAGCGCGCGAAGGCCCTGATCGACCGCGGGGCCGGGGCCGGGTTCCGGATCGTGCCCGCCACCGCCTACTTCCTGACGACGTCGGAAAAGGCGCGGAATTCGCGCGCGGCCTTCTTCCCGCCGCCCGGCCGCATCGCGGCGCGCAGGCTGGTGACGAAACCCATGCAGGCCGACGTGCTGGAAGGCGCGAAGGACATCATGATCTACGAGACGGGCATGGCCGAGGTCGCCAAACTGGACACCCTCCGCTTCCTGCCCGGTGCGCTGGCCGACCACCTGACGTCGCTGGGCGGCGACCTCCTTGGCGGAGAGCAGATGAGCAGCCTGCGCTGGCTAGAAGCGGGCGCGACCGCGAGCTATGGCACGGTCAGCGAGCCCTGCAACCACTGGCAGAAATTCCCGAATCCGACCGTGCTGCTCAAGCATTATGTGCAGGGCGCCAGCGCGATCGAAGCCTACTGGAAGAGCGTCGCCTGGCCCATCCAGGGCCTGTTCATCGGCGAACCGCTGGCCGCGCCGTACCGCAAGCGTTGATCCATCCAGGAATTAGTCCGTTCGGACTAATCCGTGGTCATGACGTTGTCAATTTGCGCATTTAATATACATTTGTTAAGTGTTGCACTGACAGATCATTTCCTCATTCCAGGACACCCAATGAAACAACGCGCTCTCCATTTTCCAGGACGCATGACCGTGCTGGCGGCCCTGCTGGCCGGCCTGTCGGCACCCGTGTTCGCCGCGCCGGGCGGCGTCGTCATCAGCCAAGTCTACGGTGGCGGCGGCAATTCAGGCGCCACGTATAAAAACGACTTCATCGAGCTGCTGAACACGGGCGACACCGCCGTCACCCTGAACAACTGGAGCGTGCAATACGCGTCGAGCGCGGGCACGGCATGGCAGGTGACGAGGCTGCCGGCCAGCGTGACCCTGGCGGCCGGCCAGTACTACCTCGTGCACGAGGCCGCCGGGAGTGGCGGCACGGACGCGCTGACGCCGGACACGGCCGGCACCATCGCGATGAGCGCGTCGGCCGGCAAGGTCGCGCTCGTCAACACGACGGCGGCGCTGGCCGGCGCCAAGCCGGTCGACAACGTCGTCGATTTCGTCGGCTTCGGCACCGCCGCCAATTACTACGAAGGCTCCGGCCCGACGGCGCCGCCGTCGAACACGCTGGCCGTGCTGCGCAAGAACAGCGGCTGCCTGGACAGCAATGACAACAGCAGCGATTTCGTCACCGGCGCGGCAAGCCCGCGCACCACCGGCAGCGACCGCGTGTCGTGCAGCGGCGCGCCGCTGCCGCAGCCGATCGTGCTGGCGTGCCCGGGCAGCGTGGGCGTCGACGTGGGCGCCGGCACGACGGCCCCGCTGCAGGCGACCGACGCCGACAGCATCGTCAACAGCGCCGTCATCAGCAAGGGCGCCATCGCCGGGATCAGCCTGACGGGCTTCATGCCGGCCACTGCCGACAACCGCACGGCCAGCGCCAACCTCGTCGTCGACGCGAGCCTGCCGGCCGGCACGTATCCGGTCGAGATCACGTTCGCCAACGATGCCAGCCAGAGCGCCAGCTGCACCGTCAACGTGGCCGTCAGCGGCGTCGTCACGATCCCGCAGATCCAGGGCAGCGGCCTGACGAGCCCGTACGCGAACACCGTGCAGTCGACGACCGGCGTCATCACGAAGAAACTGGGCAGCGGCTTCTACATCCAGGACCCGCAGGGCGATGGCGACCCGACGACGTCGGACGCGATCTTCGTCTACGGCGCCGCCGCGGCCGCGAACGAGGGCGACCTCGTGCGCGTGACGGGCACCGTGACGGAATACGCGCCGAGCGGTTCCACGCGTTCGTACACGGAACTGAAGGACGTCAGCGCCGTGAGCGTCCTCGGCACCGGCAATACGATCGCCCCCGTCAACATCGACCTGCCGGCCGAACTGAGCCACTACGAAGGCATGCTCGTGCGCTTCGTGAACGCGCTGACCGTGAACGGCAACAGCTACCTGGGCGACCGCGGCGAACTGGTGCTGGCCAACGGCCGCCGCGAGACGCCGACGAACCGCTACCGCGCCGGCACGCCGGACGCGGCCGCGCTGATCGCCGCCAACGCGCAAAACATGGTGATCCTGGACGACGGCATCTTCACGGTGCCGGCGCACATCCCGTATCTCGCGGCCGACAAGACCGTGCGCGCGGGCGACACGGTGACGGACCTCGTCGGCGTGCTCGACTTCGGCGCCATCGGCGGCGGCGGCGGCTGGTACAAGCTGCAGCCGACGGACACGCCCGTGTTCAGCCGCACGAATGCGCGCGAGGATGCGCCGACGGTCGTGGCAGGCAACGTGCGCGTGGCCAGCGCCAACGTGCTGAACTTCTTCACCACGTTCACCGACGGCACCGACGCGTGGGGCCACACGGGGCAGGGCTGCACCATCGGCGCGACGACGTCGAAAAGCAATTGCCGCGGCGCCGACAACATGACCGAGTTCGTGCGCCAGCGCGACAAGATCGTCGATGAACTCAAGGCGATGAACGCCGACGCCGTCGGCCTGATGGAAATCCAGAACAACGGCGACATCACGGTGGGCTATCTCGTCGACGCGCTGAATCAGGCGATCGGCGCGCCGACGCCGACCTACGCGTATGTGGCGAAGCCCGCCGCGACGGGCACGGACGCGATCCGGGTGGCGATGATCTACAAGCCGGCCGTGTTGACGCCGGTGGGCGGCGCGCTGTCGGACGGCGACGACGTCAACAACCGCGCGCCGATCGCCCAGACCTTCAGGGTGAATGCGAACGGCGCCAAGTTCTCGCTGGTCGTCAACCACCTGAAATCGAAAGGCGGCTGCGGCGGCGCCGGTGCCGGCGACACGGACATCGGCGATGGCCAGGGCTGCTGGAACGCCACCCGCATCCAGCAGGCCAAGCGCTTGTTCAACTATTTCATCCCGACCGTCGTGGCGGCCGCGGGCGATCCGGACGTGCTGGCCGTGGGCGACTTCAACTCGTACGGCCATGAAGACCCGATCGCATTCCTGACGGATAACGGCATGGTCAACGAACTGGAGCGCTTCGTGCGTCCGAACGGCATCCCGTATTCCTACGTGTTCGACGGCCAGAGCGGCTACCTCGACCACGCGCTGGCCAGCGGCGCCCTCGACCCGCAGGTGGCCGGCGTGGCCGAGTGGCACAACAATGCGGACGAGCCGGACGCGATCGACTACAACCTGGGCGACACGGCCGACGATCCGTACGTGAACAATCCGTTCCGCGCGTCGGACCACGATCCGGTCGTCGTGAGCCTGAACCTGGCGCCGGCCTTTGCCGACGTGACGGGCAGCGTCAAGATCGTGGCGGGTGCGCTGGGCTACAACCGCGTCACCGGCAAGTTCACGGGCAGCGTGGCCTTCACGAACACGAGCGCCGCCGCGCTCGCCGGACCGCTGCAATACGTGCTGCAGGGCTTGCCGGCCGGCGTCACGCTCGACAACAAGAGCGGCGACTTCAACGGCGCACCGTATATGACCTTGCCGGGCGCGGCGCTGGCACCGGGCGCGACCGTAAAAGTGTCGCTGACCTTCACCAACCCGTCGAAAACGAACGTGACGTTCACGTCGACACTGTATTCCGGCACCTTTTGACATGACTGAGAGCGCTCCATGACCAACCTGAAAACTTTATTCTCACGCGCGCTGCTGGCGCTGTCCCTGCTGGCCGGGGCCGCGTCCGCCAGCCCGATCTACCACGTGGCCCTCGATACGGCCGGCACGGGCGGCGATGGCTATATGCAGATCGACTTCCTGCCGTTCGGCACCAGCGACGTGCTGACGGCGACGATCGGCAACCTCGACGGCGCATTCACCGGCACGCCCGATCTCGTCAACGTGACGCAGGCGGGCGGCACGCTCACGTTCAAGAGCGATGCGTTCTCGGAATTCTTCCAGTCGATCCTGCTCGGCGGCAAGTTCGGCTTCGACGTGATGTTCGGCGGCACGCCGTCCGATGCCGGCAGCACCGGCCTGACCGTCAGCCTGCTCGACAGCGCGGGCAATTACCTGTCGTCCGACCCGGCGGTCCAGATCAGCCTCGTGGCCGGCGAGCCGCCCGCCGTGGTGGCCGATCCCGCGTTCGCCACCGTGAACGCGGTGCCGGAACCGGCCGACTGGCTGCTCGTCGCCACCGGCCTGATCCTGCTGGGCGCGATGCGGCAACGCCGCCGCACGTAAGGCCGGCGCGATCAGCCCCGTCGATTCCGGCACTGCCGGAAGCGACTTTTCGGCAGTGCCGGACACGACTTTCGCGCAGGCGGGAACCCAATGCAACAACGCCGCTGCAATTAGGATCAGCGTCCTCCACCCGTCGTTCCCGCGCAGGCGGAACCCAATGCAACAACGCCGCTGCAATTAGGATCAGCGTCCTTAACCCGTCGTTCCCGCGCAGGCGGGAACCCAAGGCCGCGTGCGGTACTGCCGCGCAAACTTGGGCCCCCGCCTGCGCGGGGGCGACGGTGTGGTGACGCCGTGTCTCCCTTCCTCGCCGCGTCGCAGTTCGTCCCGCCGTTCGCCCGCAGCCCCCCTTTGCGGCGATTTATTCGCCAAACATATCAATTCCTAATCGAAATCATATTGTTCAGCTGACTTTGCTTCGTGCATATTCGAAGCTGTTGTCGCCGAGACAAGGATTTATCGATGAGCGCACACGTCCTCGTGGTCGATCCCGACCCCTTCGTTCGCCAGTTGCTGGAATTGAACCTGACCCGTGCCGGCTACGACGTCGGCCTGTGTCCCGACGCCGAGTCGGCCCTCGCCGCGATCGATGGGCGCGTACCCGACATGCTGCTGCTGGAGTGGGACCTGCCCGGCCAATCGGGCGAAGCGCTGATCCGGCGCCTGCACCCGCAGGCGCGCACGCACGCGATGACGATCATCATGGTGTCCGCGCGGGCAGGGGAGCACGACAAGATCCTGGCCCTGGAATCCGGCGCCGACGACTATCTGACCAAGCCTTTCAACCCACGCGAACTGCTCGCGCGCATGCAGGCCGTGCTGCGCCGGCGCGCGCCGCATGTGTCGATCGACGCCGTGCAGATGGCCGGCCTGCACCTCGATCCGGACACGCAGCGCGTCGTGGCCGGGACGCGCCAGGTGACGCTGGGGCCCGTCGAGTTCCGTTTACTAAACTTCCTGATGCACCATCCCGAGCGGGTGCATACGCGGTCGCAACTGCTGGACAAGGTCTGGGGCCGCCACGCCGTGCTCGACGAGCGCACCGTCGACGCCCACGTGGGCCGGCTGCGCCACGCGCTGCAGCCGAGCGGGCACCAGGAGCACATCGAGACGGTGCGCGGCACCGGCTACCGCTTCGTCGCCTGGCACGGCGCGGCCTGACGTGGAACCCGTCGTCATCCTCGATCGCCAGGAGCAGGAATACCTGCTGTGCGCCATCGAATCCGGCGTGCGCGTGTCCAGCCCGCGCCAGTTCTTCCTGTGGACGCAGGGTCAGGTGCAGGCGCTGCTGCCCCATCAGGTGCTGGTGTGTGTGCAACTCGGCCAGGGCGGCGCGTTGGCCCGGCTGGAATGCGTGCACGGCACGGTGCTGGCCCCGGCCGCGCATCTGGCGTTGACGGACCCACGCGGCGGCCTGGCGCTGCGCATTGCGCGCCACTGCGCGCAGGGCGGACGGTTGCCGGCGCTGGCCGATTTCGGCGCGGCCGTGGGCCAGCCGCTGGAAGGGTTCCGCGACGAGACGATGAGGATGGGATTCGACAGCGTGCTCGTGCACGGCACGGGGCCGACGAGCGCGGGCGGCAGCGTATTCTTGCTGTTCGGCCTGCCGCTACGGCCGACTGCGCGCCACGCTTATTTCCTGGAACTGCTGCTGCCGCACCTGCACCTGGCGCTGGGCCGCCTGCCGGCATCGCATGTGCCTGCGGGCGGGGCGCCGGCGCGTCGGTTGAGCGCGCGCGAGGCCGAGATCGTCGGCTGGCTGCGGGCGGGGAAGAGCAACGACGAGATGGGACGGCTGCTGGGGATCAGCGCGCTGACCGTCAAGAACCATTTGCAGCGCATCTACCGCACGCTCGGCGTCAGCAACCGGGCGCATGCGCTGGCGCGCTGCATGGATTTAGGGCTGCTGGAGGCGTGATCCTGCGGCCGCGGGATCAGGACTGCGGTGCGTCGGCCGCGGCGCGGCGCATGGCTTCGTAACGGTAGGCTTCGGCGTTCGCATCGATGATGCGCAGGCCCTTGCAACCATCGGCCGCGCAGTCCGGTGCGGGCGAGTTGGCCGTGGCGACCTGGGCGGCGTTGCCGGTCTCGATCATGGCGGCGGTCTGGGTCGGCTGGTCGATCTGGGCGCCACTGCCGCAGGCGGCGAGGAGGGCGGCGAGGCTGAGGCCGAGAGCGGTACGGAGAGCGAAGTTTTTCATGATTGCGGGCAATGTTGCGGTCATCGATGCGCCACTGTAGCGTCCGTTTTTCCGCAATTCAACATTTTTTTTGTTATTTTCGTGCAAATATTATGCTTTTGAAATATTCTTGTGTGGAAATAAGCGAAGATAAGCGATGATGCGGAGAAATATCCCAGCGGAAACTTTAAATGCAAATGAGAAAGGAGTCGCACAAAAGCGACGCAGATCTTTCTTCAATTGACGGGAAACCCACAAAGGATTTCACACAGTCAACGGCTTATGCTAGGCGATCCGTCATCTCCATCCCCCGAAGTAGGGAACGAACATCCCGACGCTGTTCCGGCAAGCGGAACCCGGTTAGAATTTTGCGAGCAAGGAATCTGTTTGCGGTGCTTCGACCGACGGTCGTCCCCCCGGAATGGCGAGCGATCCATAAATGATTTGTCGCGATGACGGGGCCATGGTAGCCTTCACACAAGGCTTTACATTAGAGCAATAAGGAGTCGGTTGGATGTATCGTGTGCAGAACCAGGACACCGCCGCGCGGGTCCGCCAGGCCGGTTTTACCCTGCTTGAACTTTTGGTAGTTATCGTTATCATCGGTTTGCTTGCGGCCTATGTCGGGCCGAAGTATTTCGCGCAACTGGGCAAGTCCGAGGTCACCGTCGCCAAGGCCCAGGTCGAAGCGTTCGAAAAATCGCTGGACACCTTCCGGCTCGACGTGGGGCGCTATCCGACGACGGAGGAGGGCCTGAACGCATTGCTGACGGCCCCGCCCGCGGCAAGCGCCAAGTGGAACGGCCCGTACCTGAAGAAAAGCGTCCCGCTCGACCCCTGGGGCCATGCCTACCAGTACCGTGCGCCCGGCAGCAAGGGCGAGTACGAGATCCTCTCGCTCGGCAAGGACGGCCAGCCGGGCGGTGAAGGCGAGAACGCCGACATCACCTCCCAGTAAGCCTCATGCAGTTCGCGGTACGCACCCTAGCACCCGACATGCACATCGCCAGCGTGCTCGTCGACGCCCCGGATGAGGCGGATGCGCGCCGCCAGGTCGAGGCGCGCGGCCTGTTCGTCAGCGCCATCGAACCCGTGCACGCGCCGCTGCTGCGCCGCCAGCGCGGCGGCAAGCTGTCGCTCGTGCTGTTCAGCCAGGAGTTGCTGGCCCTGCTGACGGCGGGCCTGGGCATCGTCGAAGGCCTCGAAGCGCTGCTGGAAAAGGAAGCCAGTCCCGCCACGCGCGGCGTGCTGGAACGCCTGCTCGCCGGCCTGCGCGAAGGCAAGCGCCTGTCCGCCGTGATGGCCGCGCAGCCGGCGCTGTTTCCGCCGCTGTACGTGGGCATCGTGCGGGCGGCGGAAGGTACGAGCGACCTGCCGCGCGCGCTCGAACGCTTTATCGAATACCAGCAGCGCATCGACACCGTGCGCGCCAAGGTCGTCAGCGCCTCCATCTATCCGGCGATCCTGCTGCTCGTGGGCGGCGGCGTGTCGATCTTCCTGATGTCGTACGTCGTGCCGCGCTTCGCCGAGGTGTACCAGGGCGCGGGCCGCAGCCTGCCGTGGATGTCGCGCATGATGCTCGACTGGGGCCAGTTCGCGGGCCGCCATGCGGCCGGACTGCTGATCGGCTTCGTGGCCACCGTCGCGGGCGCCACGGTGGCGATCCGCCGCGCGTTGAAGCGTGGCGGGGTCGCGCGCCTGCTGGCGAAACTGCCCGGCATCGGCGAGCGCGCCCGCATCTACGAACTCTCGCGCCTGTACCTCACGCTGGGCATGCTGAACGAAGGCGGCATCACGCTCGTCAACGCCATCGACACCGTGCAGGGCATGGTGTCGCCCGGCGTGGCCGCCGGCCTGCGCGCGGCACGCGCCGCGATCGAGGCGGGGCGGCCGCTGTCGGACGCGTTCGAGGCCAACGGCCTGACGACGCCGATCTCGCTGCGCATGCTGCGCGTGGGCGAGCGCACGGGCGCGATGGGCACGATGCTCACGCGCTCGGCCGCGTTCTACGACGGCGAGATCGGACGCTGGATCGACCGCTTCACGCGCACGTTCGAACCGCTGCTGATGGCGGCGATCGGCCTCGTCGTCGGCGCCATCGTCGTGCTGCTGTACATGCCGATCTTCGACCTGGCCGGAGACATGTCGTGAACGCGCCGCACATCGCCCTCGACGCTGCGCTGCTGGCCCGCGCGCGCGCGCAGAGCCGGCAATCGCGCCGTTCGCTCGTCGAGGAACTGCAGGGCCTGTGCGGCCTGGAACCGCGCGAGATCGTGGGCCTGCTGGCCGTGCCGTTCGGCCTCGAGGTCATGGAAACGCCGGAGATGTTCGGCCAGCAGCCCGCGTTCGACCTGCTGCCGCTGGCGCAGGCGCTGGCGCGCCACTGTGTGCTGCTCCGCGCCGACGACAAGCGTCTGACGGGCGTGATCGCCGATCCGTTCGACCTCGATCTGCAGACGTGGCTGCAGGCGCAGGCCGGCGCGACGGCGGCGGCGCCGCTGTACCTGCGGCTCGCGCTGCAATCCGACATTCAGGCCTATCTCGGCAAGCACGAGGAGTCCGCGCGCGCCGTCGACACGCTCGTCGGCGACAGCGGCGAGGGCCGCCGCGACGGCAAGAGCGCCACGGTGCTGTCGTTCGCGTCGGTGTCGGAGGCGGCGAGCCCCGCCGTCAAGCTCGTGAACTCGACCCTGTACGACGCCTTGAAAGCCGGCGCCTCCGACATCCACCTGGAGAGCACGGCAGGCGGCCTCGCCGTCAAGTACCGCGTCGACGGCGTGCTCGATCACGCGACCTCGGTCGGCGGCATCGAGCTGGCGGAGCACATCATCTCGCGCCTGAAAGTGCTGGCGGAACTGGACATCGCCGAGCGCCGCATCCCGCAGGACGGCAGCTTCCGCGTGGAGTCGGCCGGGCGCGACATCGACCTGCGCGTGTCGATCATGCCCAGCATCCACGGCGAGGACGCCGTCATCCGTATCCTCGACAAGCGCGCGATGA
Organism: Massilia luteola; assembly: GCF_034420155.1. Classification (NCBI taxonomy): domain Bacteria; kingdom Pseudomonadati; phylum Pseudomonadota; class Betaproteobacteria; order Burkholderiales; family Oxalobacteraceae; genus Massilia; species Massilia luteola. The sequence continues at coordinate 153,951 of NZ_JAXOFN010000004.1, read as the reverse complement.
TCGAGGCCTACGGCTCGCTGACGCTGGAAGCGCTGGGCTTCGACGCACCGTCGCTGGTCACCCTGCGCGCGCTCGCGCAGGAGGCCTACGGCATGCTGCTGGTGACGGGGCCGACCGGCTCCGGCAAGACGACGACCTTGTACGCGGCGCTGACGGAGATCCACAACGGCCGCGAAAAGATCATCACGATCGAGGACCCCGTCGAATACCAGCTGCCCGGCATCCTGCAAATCCCCGTCAACGAAAAGAAGGGCCTGTCGTTCGCGAAGGGCCTGCGCTCGATCCTGCGCCACGATCCGGACAAGATCATGGTCGGCGAGATCCGCGACCGCGAGACGGCGGAGATCGCGGTGCAGTCGGCGCTGACGGGCCACCTCGTGCTGACGACCGTCCACGCCAACAACGTGTTCGACGTGTTCGGGCGCTTCACGCACATGGGGATCGATCCGTACGCGTTCGTGTCGGCGCTGAACGGCATTTGGGCGCAGCGTCTGATCCGCATGAACTGCCCGCGCTGCGCCGTGCAGTACACGCCGTCCGACGACGAACTGGCGTCCGCCCACCTGGCGCGCGCCGACGTGGCGGACTATGTCTTCATGCGCGGCCAGGGCTGCGGCGACTGCCGCGGCACGGGCTACAAGGGGCGCCGCTCGATCGCCGAGATCCTCACCCTGAACGACGAGATCCGCGAGCTGATCGTCGACAAGCAGCCGATCCGCCGCATCAAGGCGGCGGCCGCCGCCAACGGCACGCGCAGCCTGCGCCTCGCGGCGCTGGATCTCGTCAAGCGCGGCGCCACGACGATCGAGGAAATCCGGAGGGTCACGCTGCATGCTTAGTTCGTTCAAGTCCGGCTTCGGCCAATCCCTGCGCATCGGGATCGCCCCGGACGCGCTGGCGCTCGTGCGCACCAGCATCTGGCCGCACGAGCGCGCGCGCCTGCTGGGCCAGGTCGCGGCGACGGGGGCCGATCCCGTGTCGCTCGGCGCGGCCCTCGGCATGCTGCTGGGCGAGCATGACGTGGCCGGCCTGCCGGCGACGGTGGTGCTGTCCGACGACCTCGTGCGCCTGTGGCAGGTGATGCCGCCGGACGGCGCGGCGCGCCAGGCCGACCTGGTAGCGGCGGCCGCGCTGCGCTACCAGGCGCTGTTCGGCGCGGGCCTTGGCGGCTGGACCATCAGCGCCGACTGGGACGCCGCGCGCCCGTTCCTCGCGGCCGCGCTGCCGCTGGCGCTGCTCGAACAGCTGACGGCGGCGGCATCCAGCCAGCGTTTCAAGCTCGTCGAGATCGTGCCGCAGTTCGTCGCCGCGATGAACCAGCACCGCCGCGTGCGCCGCGCCGGCGCGTGGTTCGGCGTGGTGCACGGCGGCGTGCTGTCCGTGGCTGCGTTCGACGGCGACCTGCTCGCCGCGGTGCGCACGGCCCCGATTCCGGCCGGCGCCGACCGCGACTGGCTCGAAGGCCACGTGGCGCGCGAGGCGCTGCGCGTGGGCCTGTCGCGGCCGGAACGCCTGCAGATCTGCGGTCCGGCGCCGACGGGCTGGGCGAGCAGCGCGGGACGGTTGAAATTCGCCTGCACGCTGTTCGAGGACGAGACCGATCCGCTGTGGCCCGATTGCGCGCGGCTCGCGCTGACGGGGAGGGCGCCATGAAGAAAGTCCGCATCGATTTCGCGCCGCCGAGCCTCGCCCGCACCTGGTATCGCGCGCCGCGCGGGACGTGGAGCCTGTTGGTCGCGGCATGCGCGCTCGCGGGGCCGCTGGCCAGCACGGTCGCGCAGTACCGCGCCCTGCAGCGCGCGGAGGCGCAACGTACGGCGCAGGTGGCCGAGGCGCGGGCACGCGCGGTCGCGCGCGCGCCCGTGGCCGCGCCCATGCGCACGGTGCCGCCTGCGCAGGCCGGCGCCGTGAACGCGTCCGTGCAGCAGCTGAACCTGCCGTGGCGCGGCCTGCACGACGCGGTCCAGGCGGCGACGCCCGCCAACATCGCCTTGCTGGCGCTGGAGCCGGACGCGAAAAAGAGCACCGTGCGCATCACGGCGGAAGCGAAGAGCAGCGACGACATGATCGCCTACGTCGAGCAGCTGGAACGCATCGAGTGGTTCACCACCGTGCTGCTGGCGCGCCACGAGATCAACGAGCAGGACCCGAACCGGCCGATCCGCTTCCAGGTCGATGCCCAGTGGAGGGCCGCCCAATGAAGACGACGTTCGCCTCGCCCATGCTGCAACTGCGCCTCGTGCTGCTGCGCGCGAACCCGATCGTGCTGGCGGCCGCGATCGCGCTGGCCGTCATGGCGGGCGGGCTCGCGTGGACGCTGAACGCCGTGTGGGCGATGGAACGCGCGCACGAAGCGTACGCCGCGCAGGCGAAGCAGAAAGCGCAAGCCGCGCGAGTACCGCAACCCGCGCCCGCGCCGGCACCCGCGCCGGTACAAGCCCCGGACAACCTCGCCGCGTTCTACGGCGCGCTGGGCGACCGCCACGGCGCCGAGCAGCAGGTCAAGACGCTGTTCGCCCTCGCCGCCAAGTCCGGCCTCGTGCTGCGCCAGGGCGAGTACAAGCCGGGCTACGACCGCAACGCGCACGTCTACACGTACCAGGTGAACCTGCCGGTGAAAGGCAGCTACCAGGCGATCTGGCAGTTCGCGATGGCGGCGCTGCGCGCGATCCCGTTCGCCTCGCTCGACGAGATCGCGTTCCACCGCGACGCCATCGGCGACGCGACGGTGGAAGCGCGCCTGCGCCTGACGCTGTACCTGCGCGACGGGACGCCGCAGCCATGAAGGCGGGCCGGATCAAGCCGCGCCACGCGATCCTCGGGCTGGCCCTCGCCGGCGCGGGCCTGTTGGCCGCGTTCGGCGACAAGGCGCCGGCCGGCGGCATCGCCGAACCATGGGTGCGTCCCGCGCGGCCGGCGCCCGTGCGCACGGCGACCGTACGGGCGCCCGCCGCGGCGCCGGGCGCGAAGGCCGGCGATGCGGGCGAAGCGCAAGCGATCCTAGCGCTGGTGCCGCGCGATACGCTGATCGGCGACGGCGACACCGCGTTCGGCCAGGGGCGGAACGGCGCCGGTCCGTTCTCGCACCAGGACTGGACGCCGCCGCCACCGCCACCGCAACCGGCGCCGCCGCCCCCACCGCCGCCGCCGCCCACCGCGCCGCCGCTGCCTTTTACCTTCATCGGCAAGTCCGTCGGCGACGGCGCCTGGGAGGTCTACCTGGCGCGCGGCGCACGCACCTACATCGTGCGCGACAAGGGCGCCGTGATCGACGGGACGTACCGCGTCGACTCGATCGCCCCGCCGGTCCTGACCCTGACCTACCTGCCGCTGAACCAGGTTCAGCAGCTCAATATTGGAGTATTCGATTGATCGCTCGCCCAATTCCGGCCCGCCGCCTGCTCCCGGTGCTGCTCGCCCTCCTGTTGTCCGGCTGCGCGGCGCAAATGGCTTACCGCGAAGGCAACGAGCTCGTGGCCCAGGACAAGGTCGAGGCGGGGCTGTCGAAATACCGCGAAGCGCTGATCGCGGATCCGGACAACGTCGTCTACAAGGCCGCCTTCCTGCGCGCGCGCGACGCCGCGACGAACCGCCTGCTGCCCCAGGCCGACCACGAACTGGCCGACGGCAAGCCGGAACTGGCCGTGGCCGACTACGAGCGGGTGCTCGCGATCGATCCGCTCAACGAGCGCGCGCGGGCCGGCCTGCGCCAGGTCGAGGCGGACCATCGCCACGGCGTGTTGATGGGCGAAGCGCGCGCGGCGCTGGAGCGCAAGGACTACGACACGGCGAAGACCAAGCTCACCGCCATCCTCACCGAGCGCCCGACCCATGAAGCGGCGCGCCGGCTGCTGGCCGAGGTGAACGAGAAGATCGCCGCCAACTCGCCCGAGGCCGCGCTGGCGGCCGTGTTCCGCACGCCGATCAACCTCGAATTCCACGACGCGCCCCTCAAGCAGATCTTCGAAGTCATCGCGCGCCACTCCGGCCTCAACTTCCTGTTCGACAAGGACGTCAAGACGGACCAGCGCGCGTCCATCTTCCTCAAGAACAGCACGGTGGAAGCGGCCATCTACTACCTCCTGATGACCAACCAGCTGGAGCGGCAGGTCATGGACGGCAACACGATCCTGATCTACCCGAACATCGCGGCCAAGCAGAAGGAATACCAGGAGATGACGGTCAAGACCTTCTACCTGGCCAATACCGACGCCAAGACGATCGGCAACACGCTCAAGACGATCCTGAAAGCGCGCGACGTGGTGGTGGACGAGAAGCTCAACCTCGTGATCCTGCGCGACACCCCGGAAGCGGTGAAGCTGGCGTCGCAGCTGGTGGCGCTGCAGGACGTGCCGGAGGCCGAGGTGATGCTGGACGTCGAGGTGCTGGAAGTGCAGCGCAACCGCCTGCTCGACCTCGGCGTCGACTGGCCCACGAGCCTCGCGTTCGCGCCGCTGCAGTCGGCGACGGGCAGCCCGATCACGATCGACGAGCTGCACCATTTGAACAGCCAGACGATCGGCGTGACGGGCGTCACCGGCTCCATCACCGCGAGCAAGACGGACGGCGATTCCGAAACGCTGGCCGCGCCCCGCATCCGCGTGCGCAACAAGGAAAAGGCCAAGGTCGTCATCGGCGACAAGCTGCCGACCATCACGACGACGATTTCGTCGGGCGTGGGCGGCTTCGCGTCGGAGTCGGTGAACTATGTCGACGTCGGCCTGAAGCTGGACGTCGAACCGACGATCTACCTGAACAACGAGGTCGGCATCCGCATCTCGCTCGAAGTCAGCAACCTCGTCGACACGGTCACGACGAAGGGCGGCACGACGGCCTACCGCATCGGCACGCGCTCGGCGTCCACGATGCTGCAGCTGAAGGATGGCGAGAACCAGGTGCTGGCCGGCCTGATCAAGAACGAGGACCGGTCGAGCAGCACCAAGCTGCCTGGCCTCGGCGACTTTCCGATCCTGGGCCGCCTGTTCGGCAGCCAGCAGGACACCCGCAACAAGACCGAGGTCGTGCTGTCGATCACGCCGCACCTGATCCGCAACCTGCAGCGCCCGCCGGCGTCCAGTTCCGAATTCAGCGCCGGCACGGAGGCCAGCTTCCGGCGCCGCCCCGACACGAGCGTGCGCACGCCGGTGCAGCTGCCGGCCCAGGGCACGCGGGCGTTGCCGGGCGTGCCAGTGCGCGCGCCGGTGCCGGCACCGGCCGCGCAACCGCCTGCGCAGCCGCCCGCGGCCGCGAACGGGCAGGGCGGGATGGTACCGGCCAGCAGCGTCGGCGGCACTGCCACCTTGCCGTCCGCACCGGCATCGGTGGCGCCGTCGGAACTGCCGGCCGCGCCGCCGATCCAGATCACGCCGCTGGCGCCGCCGGAAGTCACGCCGATGCCTCAGCCGCCCACCAACCGCGTGCCGGCAGCGCAGGCCGCGTTCCCGAACCAGAAATGAACGCCCGGCGCCCGCGCGGCTTCACGCTGATCGAGCTGCTCGTCACGCTGGCGATCCTGGCCGTGCTCGGGACGCTCCTCGTGCCGACCGCCCAGGTCGTGCTGCAGCGCCGCCACGAACAGGCGCTGCGCGGCGCGCTGCGCGAGATCCGCGGCGCCCTCGACGCCTACAAGAAGGCGGGCGACGAGGGCCGCGTCGCACGCGCGGCCGGCGCCACCGGGTATCCGCCGAAACTGGAGATGCTGGTCGAGGGCGTGCCCGACCTGAAGAGCCCGAAGAAAGCCAAGATCTATTTTCTGCGCCGCCTGCCGCGCGATCCGTTCAATGGCGACGCCGACCTGAAGGATGCCGAGACCTGGGGCAAGCGCAGCTACGCCAGCGAGCCGGACGAGCCGAAGGAAGGGGACGACGTGTACGACGTCTACTCGACCTCGGGCAAGGTCGGGCTGAACGGCATCCCCTACAACCGCTGGTGAGCGCATGGACATGACACACAGACGTGGCTTCACCCTGATCGAACTGCTGGTGGTGCTGGGCATCGTGGCGCTGCTGCTGACGCTCGCGGTGCCGCGCTTCTTCCCCAAGGTCGACAGCGCCAAGGAGACCATCCTGGCCGAGAACCTGCGCAACACGCGCGCCGTGATCGACCAGTTCCATGAAGACACCGGACGCTATCCGGAATCGCTGCAGCAGCTCGTCGAGAAAAAATACCTGCCGGCGCTGCCGTTCGATCCCATCGCCGACAGCGACTCGGCCTGGATCGTCGTCCCGCCGGAAGAGGGCGACAAGGGCGGCGTCTACAACATCCGCAGCGGCGCGCCGGGCGCGGGGCGCAACGGCACGCCGTATGCGGAGTGGTAAAGCGCCCCGGCGCGAGGGGGGCTTCACCTACCTCGGCCTCGTGATCCTCGTGACCGTGATCGGCCTCGTGGGCGCGGCCACGTTGAAGGTCGACTCGCTGCTGCGCCGGGCACAGGCCGAGGACGACCTGCTGGAGACGGGCGCCGCGTTCAGCGAAGCGCTGCGCACGTACGCCGAGGCGACGCCCAAGGGCCAGCTGCCGCAGCCGCCGTCGCTGCAGGAATTGTTGAAGGACCCGCGCTTTCCCGGCGTGCGCCGGCACCTGCGCAAGATCTACATCGACCCGATGACGGGCAAGGCCGAGTGGGGCATCGTGTGGGCCAATCCCGGCGAGCGGCGGGGCGTACTGGCCGTGTACAGCCTGTCGAAGGCGAAGCCGCTGAAAGTGGCGCATTTCGACGCGCGCTTTTCCGGCTTCGAGAACAAGCGGCATATCTCGGACTGGAAATTCGTGGCGACCGGGCAGGGGCTCGTGCAGGGGCAGGTGCTGGCACAAGGCAAGCCGCAGGCGCAGGGCCAGCCGTCGCTGTTCCAGGCGCCGCCCGCGGGCGCGCCGCAAGAACAACCGTCGCTGTTTCCCGGACGGGGCGCGACGGAGTCGGACACCGCGCGGCCGGACGACAGTCCGGCGCCCGCGCCGTCCGAGCCCGCCGTGACCGCGCCGGCACCGGCCGAGAAAGACAGCGAGTCCGCGCCATCCGCCGCGGACGACGGCCGCTAGGCGAACCGGCCCGTCACTTGGCGCGGCGCATGAACTGGCGCGGGCGGAAGCCCAGCGCCAGCAGCGCGGCGAAATACACGCTCGCGCTGGCGCCGATGATGAGGAACAGCGCGCCGATGCGCAGCACGGCGTGCGCGCGCAGCGCGGCCCAGTCGAGCTGCGCCTGGCTGAACCACGCCACGGCGCCCATCAGCGCGACGGCCACGACGACCTTCAGGAAGAACGGCAGCCAGCCGGCATGCGGCACGTAGATGGCGCGCCGGCGCAGGCCCGTGAACAGGAAGGTCGCGTTGATGCAGGCGCCCAGGCCGATCGACAGCGCGAGTCCCGCCACGCCGAGCACCGGCACGAACACCATGTTCATCAGCTGTGTGGCAATGAGCACGCCGACGGCGATCTTCACCGGCGTGCGGATATCCTGGCGCGCGTAGAAGGCCGGGGCGAGGATCTTGACGAGGATGATGCCGAGCAGGCCGGCCGCATAGGCCATCAGCGGCGCCGTGGCGGCGGTGACGGCGTGGGCGTTGAAGGCGCCGTAGTTGAACAGCGTGGCGATCAGCGGCTCGGCCAGCGTGGCCAGGCCGACGGCCGCCGGCAGCGCGAGCAGGAACGTGAGGCGCAGGCCCCAGTCGAGCAGGGCGGAGTATTCGACGGTGTCGCCGTCGGCGTTCGCCTTCGACAGGCTGGGCAGCAGCACCGTGCCCAGCGCCACGCCGAGCATGCCGGTGGGGAATTCCATCAACCGGTCCGCGTACTGCAGCACGGAGACGCTGCCGGCGCCCAGGCGCGACGCGATGTTCGTGTTGATGAGCAGGCTGATCTGGGCGGCCGACACCGCGAACACGGCCGGGCCCATCTTCTTGAGGATGCGGCGCACGCCGGGATCGGCCAGGCCGGCGAGGGGATTGAACGACAGGCGCGGCAGCATGCCGATGCGCTGCAGGGCCGGAACCTGGATGCCGACCTGCAGGACGCCGCCCACCATCACGGCCACGGCCATCGAATAGACGGGCACCTCGAAGTACTTCACCATGAACAGCGAAAAGAAGATCGACGACAGGTTCCACAGCACGGGCGTGAACGCGGGAATCTTGAATTCGCGCCAGGTATTCAGCACGGCGCCGGCCAGCACGACGAACGACATGCACAGGATGTACGGGAACATGAGGCGGGTCATCACGACGCCCGCGTCGAAGGCTGGGCCCTTGAGGCCACTGGCGATGACGTACAGGACGACGGGCGCGCCGATGATGCCGATGATGCTGGTCGCCAGCGTCGCCCACACGAGGGTATTGGCCACGTGGTCGACGAGGGTGCGGGTGGCGGCGTCGCCTTTCTGGCTCTTGTACTCGGCCAGGATCGGCACGAAGGCTTGCGAGAACGCCCCCTCGCCGAACAGGCGGCGCAGCAGGTTGGGCAGGCGGAAGGCGATGTTGAAGGCGTCGGTGTAGTCGCTGGCGCCGAACGCACGGGCAAACAGGGAATCGCGGAGCAGGCCGGTGATACGGGACAGCATCGTCATGCTCGAGATGGCTGCCAGGGTCTTGAGTAGGTTCATAGCCCTCGATTATAGCTGGGCTAGTGCTTCCAGAACCCTTTGCGCTGACGAAATGCGAACGAGGATTTGCCCTGCGATGAAACCTTCGCTATAATCGAGGGCTGTATTGAATTCTGTTAGCAGACACTCGTTTGGCAGGCACTGGAATGGGCCGGTTTGAATGTTTGCAAACGCAACTTGACCCCGATTAGGAAATTCCATGGCAAATACCGCACAGGCACGCAAGCGCGCTCGTCAAGCAGTCAAGCAAAACGCACACAACTCGGCCCAGCGCTCGACCCTGCGTACCGCAATCAAGGCCGTCCGCAAGGCCATCCAGGCTGGCGACAAAGCTGCTGCCTCGCAGATCTTCCAGCAATCCGTGTCGACCATCGACAGCATCGCTGACAAGAAAATCATCCACAAGAACAAGGCCGCTCGCCACAAGAGCCGCCTGGCTGCCGCCCTCAAGGCCCTGTCGGCTTAATACACCGACGGCAACGCACGCGCGGCCGCAAGCCGCGTGTCAGCGTGGATGGAAAACCCGCCCGACGCATGTCCGGCGGGTTTTTTGTTGCCTGAAACCGGGGTCAGAGCCTAATGCCGTTAAGTTAAGCGTGATTTCAGCCAGTTTAAGACCGGTAAGGTCCGCGCGAAGCCCTTGAAAAGGCCACACACATGTTAGTCGGAGCGGTCTTTTGGGCCTTAACTTAACGGCATTAGGGTCAGAGCCCGGTTTTTGGCTATGTCGCAAAGGCAATTCTCGGTTTCAGGCAATAAAAAAGCAGCCTGGACGGCTGCTTCTTGGCAGGCCGGAGCCTGCTGGATGTCGAGAAGCTTATTTGGTTGCCGGGGCGGCAGCGTCGGCGGCAGCGGCTTTCTTGGCTTTCTTGTGGTGCTTCTTCATTTTCTTCGCAGGAGCGGCAGGCTGCTCGGCGGCGGCCGATGCGGCCGGAGCGGCTGCGGCCGGTGCCGGCGCTTGGGCGGCGAAAGCGGAAACGGCGAACAGGGAAGCAACCAGGCCAGCGATCAGTTTGGACATTTCGGGTTCCTTTAAAGAAGAAGGTGATCCACAACGGTGAATCTGTTCCCTTAACGATGCCCGAGAGTTGCCGGTTGACAGGCTTTTGTCGCGATTACATTAACTTTTAGAAAGGTTGATTTTCCTCAAACCCGTCAACCCTTGCCGCCCACGGCCGCCGCCGGCACTTCCATCCATTCGCCGGGCATCAGCGGATGCGTCGCCAGCGAAAACGGCCCGATGCTCGAGCGCACGAGGCGCAGCGTGGGCAGGCCGACGGCGGCCGTCATGCGCCGCACCTGCCGGTTCTTGCCTTCCTCGAGCGTGATGGCGACCCAGCTGGTCGGCTTGTCCTGGCGCACGCGGATGGGCGGGTTGCGCGGCCACAGCCAGTCCGGCGCCGCGATCAGGCTCGCGCGGCACGGCTTCGTCGTGAAGTCGCCCAGGTCGATGGGGGCCTGCAGGCGATCGAGGCTGGCGCGGTCGGCGACGCCCTCCAGTTGCACGAGATACGTCTTCGCTTCCTTGTGGTCAGGGTGGGCGATCTGGTGCTGCAGGCGGCCGTCGTCCGTGAGCAGCATCAGGCCTTCGCTGTCGGCGTCGAGGCGGCCGGCGGGATAGATGTTCGGGATGGACAGGTAGTCGGCGAGGGTCTTGCGCTCGTCCTCGCGCGAGAACTGGCACAGGACCTGGAAGGGTTTATTGAACAGGATGAGGGACATGAAGAATGGATTTGGTGCATAATGTTGTGCCAGTGTTGCGTCTTAGACAAGACCGACGACGATATCACTATTCTAATGGAGATCGCGGACCTGGCGGGCTGACGCCGCCTTCGCGACCCGCCGCGCCCACTTCGGAGAACATGATGCTTCAACATATCAAAGTACCTACCGATGGTCAAAAGATCACTGTCAACCCGGACTTCACGCTGACGGTTCCCGACCAGCCGGTCATTCCCTATATCGAAGGCGACGGCACCGGCGTCGACATCACGCCCGTGATGCTCAAGGTCGTCGACGCGGCCGTGGCCAAGGCCTACGGCGGCCGGCGCAAGATCGCATGGATGGAAGTGTTCGCTGGCGAGAAGTCGACGCAGGTCTATGGCCCGGACGTGTGGCTGCCGCCCGAGACGCTGGACGTCGTGCGCGAGTACGTCGTGTCGATCAAGGGCCCGTTGACGACGCCCGTCGGCGGCGGCATCCGCTCGCTGAACGTCGCGCTGCGCCAGGAACTCGACCTGTACGTCTGCCTGCGCCCCGTGCGTTATTTCACCGGCGTGCCGTCGCCGCTGCGCGAGCCGCACAAGACCAATATGGTGATCTTCCGCGAGAACTCGGAAGACATCTACGCCGGCATCGAATGGGCGGCCGGGTCGCCCGAGGCGAAGAAGGTCATCGAGTTCCTGACCCGCGAGATGGGCGTGCGCAAGATCCGTTTCCCGGAGACGTCCGCGATCGGCATCAAGCCGGTGTCGCGCGAAGGCACGGAGCGCCTCGTGCGCAAGGCGCTCCAGTACGCGATCGACAACGACAAGCCGTCCGTGACCATTGTCCACAAGGGCAACATCATGAAGTACACGGAAGGCGGATTCCGCGACTGGGCGTATGCGCTGGCGCAACGCGAATTCGGCGCCGAGCTGATCGACGGCGGTCCGTGGTCCAAGTTCAAGAACCCGCGCACGGGCAAGGACATCGTCGTCAAGGATTCGATCGCGGACGCGTTCCTGCAGCAGATCCTGCTGCGCCCGGCCGAGTACAGCGTGATCGCCACCTTGAACCTGAACGGCGACTATGTCTCGGACGCGCTGGCGGCGCAGGTCGGCGGCATCGGCATCGCGCCGGGCGCGAACATGTCCGATTCGGTCGCCATGTTCGAAGCGACGCACGGCACCGCGCCCAAGTATGCGGGCAAGGACTACGTGAACCCGGGTTCGCTGATCCTGTCGGCCGAAATGATGCTGCGCCACATGGGATGGACCGAGGCTGCCGACCTCATCATCAGTTCGATGGAAAAGGCGATTGCGTCGAAGCGCGTCACCTACGACTTCGCGCGCCTGATGGAGGGCGCCACCCAGGTGTCGTGTTCGGGCTTCGGCGAGGTCATGATCGAGAATATGTAGGCAGTTTGATTGACGCACATCAAGCCCCGTTCATACGGGGCTTTGTTTTTTCTACTAATATATATAGAGAGTGCGATGCTGGGAGGCGTGCGAGGCGGGCGTCTTTTGTGCATTGCGCCATAAAAAAACCCCGCCGTAGCGGGGCTTTCTGCTTCCGAGGGTGCTTACGCGCCGACGATGTTGGAAGCTTGCTTGCCTTTCGGGCCTTGCGTGACTTCGAATTGGACTTTTTGACCTTCTTTGAGGGTCTTAAAACCGTTCATATTGATCGCGGAGAAATGTGCGAACAAATCTTCGCCGCCGTCATCAGGGGTGATGAAGCCAAAACCTTTGGAATCATTGAACCACTTAACAGTACCTGTTGCCATAAAATAACCTTCGATTAAAAACAAATCACACGAGCCATAAAAGCAAGAAGCTTCTTGCCCCCTCCTCAGCCTGCTCACTTCTTATCAACAAGTACATAAGTACATGTCAATAACTGCATTGTTGGTGCAATAATCTTGTAAGTCAAGCGGTTTTGAACACGCGTTGTAAAAATTTACATAGTGGCTAAAAATCAAGCTCTTGATTTTCGCCATGGAACCGCCATCTGTGCACCAACTGGAAAACGCGTAAGATGGAAAGCAAATGGGAATACCCTGAGCGTTAGTTTCCGCACACACGAAGATCGAAAGCAATTTAGAATACCCCTATGGCAACCAAGCACGATACCGAACAGCTGCTGGAGCGGCAGACAGTCAAGCCACCTCCCTTGTATCAGGTGGCGTTGCTCAATGACGACTACACGCCGATGGAGTTCGTGGTCGCCATCATCCAGGAGTACTTCAACAAGGATCGCGAGACGGCGACGCAGATCATGCTTTCTGTACACCGCCATGGCAAAGGCGTGTGCGGCGTGTTTTCCAAAGATATAGCGTGTACCAAAGTGGAGTTTGTATTAACGCATGCGCGCAAGGCAGGTCATCCCCTGCAGTGCGTGATGGAGGAAGTATGATTGCGCAGGAACTTGAAGTATCACTACACATGGCCTTTGTCGAAGCGCGGCAGGCTCGGCACGAGTTCATCACGGTCGAACACCTGCTGCTGGCGCTGCTCGACAACCCGTCGGCCGCTGAAGTCCTGCGTGCGTGCGCGGTCAATATCGAAGACCTGCGTAAGACCTTGACGAATTTCATCGGCGACAACACTCCGACGGTGCCTGGCACCGGCGAAGTCGATACCCAACCGACGCTGGGCTTCCAGCGCGTGATCCAGCGCGCGATCATGCACGTCCAGTCGGCGTCGAACGGCAAGAAGGAAGTCACGGGCGCGAACGTGCTCGTGGCGATCTTCGGCGAGAAGGACTCGCACGCCGTTTACTACCTGCACCAGCAGGGCGTGACCCGCCTCGACGTGGTCAATTTCATCTCGCACGGCGTGCGCAAGGACCAGCAGATCGACAGCCAGAAGGCGTCGGAAGGCGTGGAAGAAGCGCAGGTCGAAGGCCAGGCCAAGGAAAGTCCTCTGGATCAGTTCACCCAGAACTTGAACAAGGCTGCCGCCGACGGTCGCATCGACCCGCTGATCGGGCGCGAGGAAGAAGTGGAGCGCGTGATCCAGATCCTGTGCCGCCGCCGCAAGAACAATCCGCTGCTCGTGGGCGAGGCCGGCGTCGGCAAGACCGCGATCGCGGAAGGGCTGGCATGGCGCATCGTCCAGGAAGACGTGCCCGAGATCCTGCAGAATGCCGTCGTGTATTCGCTGGACATGGGCGCGCTGCTGGCCGGCACCAAGTACCGCGGCGACTTCGAGCAACGCCTGAAAGCAGTGTTGAAGCAGCTCAAGGACACGCCGAACGGCATCCTGTTCATCGACGAGATCCACACGATCATCGGCGCCGGCTCGGCGTCGGGCGGCACGCTCGACGCGTCGAACCTGCTCAAGCCGGCCCTGGCGAACGGCCAGCTGAAGTGCATCGGCGCGACCACGTTCACGGAATTCCGCGGCGTGTTCGAGAAAGATCATGCATTGAGCCGCCGCTTCCAGAAAGTGGACGTGAACGAGCCGTCGGTCGAGCAGACCGTGCAGATCCTGCGCGGCCTCAAGTCGCGCTTCGAAGAGCACCACGGCGTGAAGTATTCGGCGTCGGCGCTGTCGACCGCGGCCGAGCTCGCTGCGCGCTTCATCAACGACCGCCACCTGCCCGACAAGGCGATCGACGTGATCGACGAAGCGGGTGCGGCCCAGCGCGTGCTGCCGAAGTCGAAGCAGAAAAAGACCATCGGCAAGACCGAGATCGAGGACATCATCGCGAAGATCGCGCGGATTCCGCCGCAGACCGTCAACCAGGACGACCGCAGCAAGCTGCAGACCATCGACCGCGACCTGCGCAACGTCGTGTTCGGGCAAGACCCGGCCATCGATGCGCTGGCGTCCGCGATCAAGATGGCCCGTGCCGGCCTCGGCAAGCAGGACAAGCCGATCGGTTCGTTCCTGTTCTCCGGTCCGACCGGCGTCGGCAAGACGGAAGTCGCGAAGCAGCTGGCGTTCATCCTCGGCATCGAACTGGTGCGGTTCGACATGTCGGAATACATGGAGCGTCACGCCGTGTCGCGCCTGATCGGTGCGCCGCCGGGCTACGTCGGCTTCGACCAGGGCGGCCTGCTGACCGAGGCCATCACCAAGAAGCCGCATGCCGTGCTGCTGCTGGACGAGATCGAGAAGGCCCACCCGGACATCTTCAACATCCTGCTGCAGGTGATGGACCATGGCACCTTGACCGACAATAACGGCCGCAAGGCGGACTTCCGTAACGTGATCATCATAATGACCACGAATGCGGGCGCCGAAAGCCTGACCAAGCGTTCGGTGGGCTTCGTGGATTCGAAGGCGGCAGGCGACGAGATGGCCGACATCAAGCGCATGTTCACGCCGGAGTTCCGCAACCGCCTGGATGCGATCATCAGCTTCCGCGCGCTGGACGAGGACATCATCCTGCGCGTCGTGGACAAGTTCCTGATGCAGCTGGAAGAGCAGCTGCACGAGAAGAAGGTCGAAGCCATCTTCACCGAGAAACTGCGCAAGTTCCTCTCGAAGAAAGGGTTCGATCCGCAGATGGGCGCCCGTCCGATGTCGCGCCTGATCCAGGACATGATCCGCAAGGCGCTGGCCGACGAGCTGCTGTTCGGCCGTCTCGTGAACGGCGGCCGCGTCACGGTCGACCTGAACGAGAAGGACGACGTGTTCCTCGAGTTCCCCGAAGGCGACGTCCCGCCGCCGCCGGAGCCGGTCGAGACCGTCGAAATCGAATAAGCGATCCCGGTCGCTGCAACGAAAGCCCGCCTCGTGCGGGCTTTTTTTTCGTCCCGGACCAGGGCGCGCGCGCTGTCATTCGCATGTCACAAAAGAATGCGTGCGTGTCACATATATTCATTTTGATGTCATATGGCATTTCTATAATCGGTCGCATCCCTCCCTCCCGGACATTGCCCCATGCGACTCGCGCACCTCCAGACCGGCACCAAGATCATCGGCGCCTTTGCCGTGGTGTCTCTTGCCATCGTCATCATTTCCTTCGTCGCGCTGTGGCGCATGCAGGCGGCCGACGCCATCACGAACGATCTCGTCAACGATAAGCTGGCCCGCCAGCAGCTGACGGCGGCGTTGCTGGGCGTGACGCGCCTGAACGGCGTGCGCGCCGTTGCGATTGCCCGCAGCGACAGCCTGGAAGCCGCCGATTATTTCCAGGGCCTGCTCGCGCGGGGCGACAAGAACGCGGCCGCGCTGGAAGCGACACTGGGTGCGCTGCCGGCCGCCCGGGATGAGCGCGTGCTGATCGACGGCGTCGCGCAGCGCAAGGCCGCCTATCTGAAAGTGCGCGAGCAGGTGTTCCAGGCCAAGGATCTCGGCAAGACGCAGGAAGTCGAACAGATGGCGGCCGGCGACCTGGCGGCGACGTTCGACGCCTACACGCACGCCCTCGACGCGCTGCTGGCCTGGCAAACGCGCGAGGCGCACGCGATGGCGGCGACGTCCGCGCAAGCCTTCGCGCTCAGCCGCGTGCTGCTGCCGGCGTTCGGCGCGGCCGCGCTGCTGATCGGTTGCGCGGCCGGCTGGCTGCTCACGCGCAGCATCGTCGCGCCGCTGCAGGATGCCGTCGTGCTCGCCGAGCGCGTCGCCAAGGGCGACCTGTCGGCCACCATCGCGCACGACCGCGGCGACGAGATCGGCCGCCTGTTCGACGCGCTGAACCATATGACGGGCGGCGTGTCGGCCACCGTCGTGAAGGTGCTCGACAGTGCACGGATGATCGACGACGCATCGGCCGGCATCGCGGCCGGCAACCGCGACCTGTCGCAGCGGACGGAAGCCCAGGCGCGCAGCCTGCACGCCACGGTACAGGCCATGTCCGACCTGACCGAGGCCGTGGAGCAGAACCACGTCAACGCGCACGACGCCAACGAGCTCGCGCTGGCCGCATCCGGCGTGGCGCGGCAGGGTGCCGGCGCCGTCGAGCAGATGGTCGAGCGCATGGAGACGATCCGCCAGTCGGCCGCGCGCATCGGCGACATCACGGCGATGATCGACGGTATCGCGTTCCAGACGAATATCCTCGCGCTGAACGCGGCCGTCGAAGCGGCCCGCGCCGGCACGGAAGGCCGCGGCTTCGCCGTGGTGGCGGCCGAGGTGCGCAACCTGGCCCAGCATTCGGCGGCGGCGGCGAAAGAGATCAAGCACCTGATCGGCGAATCGACGGGCGCCATCGAATCCGGCGCCGGCATCGCCAGCGCGTCGGGCGGCACGATGCGCGAGATCCTCGACCGTGTGCAGCAGGTGGCCGACCTGCTGCATGCGATCGACGGCGCCAGCTCGGAGCAGGCGGCCGGCATCGCCCGGGTGCGCGGCGTCATCGCCGACATGGACGAGGCGACCCAGCAGAATGCGGCCATGGTCGAACAGGCCGCCGCCGCCGCGGCGACGCTGCGCGCGCAGGCGGAGGGGTTGACCGAGGTCGTGGCCACGTTCCGCGTGCGCAGCGAGGAAGTGGGGCGCCACGTGCCGGTCGTGGAAGACGAGGACGCGCAAGGCCGCGGGCTGGCATTGCCGGCACCGGCGTACGCCTGAGTCGCCGGCGCCATCGTATGCCGACGTAGCGGCGTGATTGTATGCCTGAGTGGCCGCAGCCATCCTTACCGCCGTTCCCGCGCAGGCGGGAACCCAAGTATTGCGTGCATCGCCGCGGCACACGCAACATTGGGTCCTGCCTGCGCAGGGACGACGGTTTTCAAATAGCGGCCAACGCCCGCGCCAGGTCTGCCCGCTGGTCGTCGACATGCTCGATCCCGACCGACAGCCGGATCAACCCATCGCCGATCCCCAGCCGCGCGCGCTGCTCCGCCGGAATCGTCGCATGCGTCATGATGGCCGGATGCTCGATCAGGCTCTCGACGCCGCCGAGGCTCTCGGCCAGCGTGAACACCTCGCACTGTTCGAGGAAGCGGCGGGCGCCGGCGATGTCGGTGTCGAGGTCGATGGAGATGATGCCGCCGTAGCCGTGCATCTGGCGCCGCGCCAGTTCATGCTGGGGATGCGCGGCGAGGCCCGGGTAGTAGACGTGCCGGACCTTGGCCTGGCCCTGCAGCCACTGCGCCAGGTCGAGCGCGTTGGCGTTGCTGCGTTCGACGCGCAGCGCCAGCGTCTTGATCCCCCTGAGCACGAGGAAGCTGTCGAACGGTCCCTGGATGGCGCCGACGGCGTTCTGGATGAAGCCGAGGCGTTCGCGCCAGGCCTGCTGGTGCGCGTGGCCGCCGACGACGGCGATGCCGCCGATGACGTCGGAGTGGCCGTTCATGTACTTGGTGGTGGAGTGCACGACGATGTCGATGCCCAGTTCCAGCGGCCGCTGGTTGATGGGACTCGCGAACGTGTTGTCGCACACCGTCATCACGCCGCGCCCGCGGCATTGTTGCGCGATCGCGTGCAGGTCGGCGAGCTTGAGCATCGGGTTCGTCGGTGTTTCGACCCACACCATCTTGGTCTCCGGCCGCAGCGCGTTCGCCAGCGCGAGCGGGTCCGTCAAGTCGACGTAGGTGAACTCGTGGCCGGCGCTCACGCGGCGCACGCGTTCGAATAAACGGTAGGTGCCGCCATACATGTCGTCGCCGGCCACGATGTGGGAACCGGCCGGCAGCAGTTCGAGCACGGCCGCGATGGCCGCGAGGCCGGACGCGAACGCATACGCGGCGCCGCCGCTTTCGATGTCGGCCACGCAGCGCTCTAGCGCCCAGCGCGTGGGGTTGTGGGAGCGGCCGTAGTCCAGCCCCTTGTGCACGCCCGGGCTTTCCTGGGCAAAGGTCGAGGTCGCGTAAATGGGCGGCATCACGGCGCCGGTGGCCGGGTCGGGAGCCTGGCCGCCGTGGATCACGCGCGTGGCGATATGGCGTTTTTGGGTGTCGTCTGGATGGCTCACAGGATTCCTCACGTCAGGGTCCGGCGCAGGTGGTTGAGAAGGTCGAAGCGGGTGATCAGGCCGTAGAACTGGTCGCCGTCGGCGATGACGGCGGTCAGGCCGCGGTCGAGGATGTCGCGCAGCTGCTGCATGCCGGCGGACGGCGCCAGCGTCTGCAGGTCGGACGTCATCGTACCGGAGACGGGCGCCTTGAAGCGCTCGCGTTCGTTCGTCACGTGCAGGAGCAGGTCGGATTCGTCGATCAGGCCGACGAGCTTGCCGCGCTCCACCACCGGCATCTGCGCGAGGTCGGCGCTGCGCATGCGGTTGAAGGCGGTCAGCAAGGTGTCGGACGGGGCGACGGTCACGACTTCGCCGTCGTCGAAGCGGCGCCCGATCAGGTCGCGCAGATCGCCCATGCGGGGACGGTGCAGCAGGCCCTGGTCGACCATCCAGCCGTCGCTGTACACCTTCGTCAGGTAGCGCGTGCCCGTGTCGCACACGAAGGTCACGACGCGTTTCGGCGTCGTCTGCGCCCGGCAAAAGCGCAGTGCGGCCGCGAGCAGGGTGCCGGTCGACGAGCCGGCCAGGATCCCTTCCTGGCGCAGCAGGTCGCGCGCCGTGTTGAAGCTCTCCTCGTCGCTGATCGAATACGCCGTTTTTACGCGCGACATGTCGGCGATGGACGGGATGAAGTCCTCGCCGATGCCTTCCACGGCCCACGAGCCGGAGACGTCGCTCACCTTGCCGGTCCTGACGTAGTCGGCCAGGATCGAGCCCTGCGGGTCGGCCAGCACGAATTCCACGTCGGGCTGCACGCGCGCGAAGAAGCGCGACAGGCCGGTCAGCGTGCCGGACGAGCCCACGCCGACGACGATGGCGTCCAGCTCGTGGCGCATCTGGTCCCAGATCTCGGGGGCCGTCGTGGTCTCGTGGGCTTGCGGGTTGGCGGGATTGTTGAACTGGTCGGCGAACCAGGCGCCGGGGATCTCGCGCGCGAGCCGGGCCGCGTAGTCCTGGTAGTACTCGGGATGCCCCTTGCCGACGTCGGAACGGGTGAGGTGGATTTCGGCGCCGAGCGCCTTCAGGTGCAGGATTTTTTCGGAGGCCATCTTGTCCGGCACGACGAGCACGACGCGATACCCCTTGATGCGCGCGACGAGGGCGAGGCCGAGGCCAGTGTTGCCGGCCGTCGCTTCGACGACGGTGCCGCCCGGCTGCAGGCGCCCGTCGCGTTCCGCCGCCTCGATCATGGCGCGGCCGACGCGGTCCTTGATGGAGCCGCCGGGGTTCTGGGACTCGAGCTTGAGGAACAGGCGGCAGGGGCCGGTGTCCATGCGGGTGACTTCCACCATCGGGGTATTGCCGATCAGAGAAAACAGTGCAGCTTGCGACAAGTCTTGCATATTGCCTCCGTGTGAACGGGCGGGCGCACCGCGGCATATCGCCGGGCCCGTGCGCGCGCCTCGTGAGCGCCGCGTGCGAAAAGCTGGCACCGATCGGGCACCAGGCCGTAGTAAAAAAATAATAATACGGCTTTTCGCGCGCGTGTGGGTTGGGCCGCGTTAAGGCGGACCTGGCATACGCGTGGTGGGTCGATCGGGGAACGTGTGGCAAAAGCCGCTTGCTTGCTGTGGGAGCAACGAGCTCGTACACTGGGGGGCGTCCACAGTCCGCAATCGGACCAGGAGCGGACGTTCAAATTTGCAGAAGACCAGGTCGCTTTTTAGCCAAGACCCCTGTCCTGTTCCCTTGACCTTCGGTATAAAAACTGGCCGGACATCTTTTCGCTGCCGTTCGCTCAAATCGGCTATTTGATCCTCTGCGGTTTGGCTCAAGCTTGGCTACTGTTCATTCTTACGCAGCGATTGCTGCGGTCCACGAACTCAAGGTAATTACGATGTCCGTTTCATGACGCCGGCGCCGTCCAGCACAGTCCCAGGGGCCGCGTCGAGCAACCACCCCGCGCCGGGCAGTGCTTGTCCACGGTGCCGAGGTGCTCAACGAGCGGGGCGAAAGCTGCACGTCTTGAGTGAACCGTGGGCGGGGTCGCCGAAGCTGGCGTTCGAGCAGGTGACGGGGCCCGTGAATACCTTGGTCACGTTTTCGGTTTCGGTACCGTAACGCACGCGATTGGTGCCGCTGAGCTGGCAAATCGCGCCCTCACCGGCGCAAGGCGTCCAGGCGCCGACAGCCGCGGTTTTCCGTACCGCGGCCGGCGCCGCCGTCGTGACGCTGGCATAGCTGCAGGTCTTGGCGAGGGCATGGGCCGGGTCGCCGAACGCCGCGGTCGTGCAGGGCGTCGATGTGGTCACGATCTTCGAGGTGTACAGCCCCTTGCCGCCGAAACGCACTTCACGCGTGCCGCTGAAGTGGCAGGACTTGCCTTCGGCGGCGCATTCGGTCCAGGTGACCGGTTTCGCGCTGGCCCTGGCGCCCGGTTGCTCATACGCGCCGACGTCGAGCGCGCCGGCCACGGGACGTTCCTCGCCCGACGCGACGTCCTTGTACTGCCCGGTAGGCGCCAGTGGGACGCCGGCGGCCGACCTGCCCGGGTCGGCGCCCGCGTCGATCACGAGCGCGCTGGCAAAACGCCGCAGGCTGTCGGTGGCATGGTCGACGGCGCCTGCTGCGAACGCACGATAATTGTTCTTCAGTACCGCAGTGGCCTGCGTGCTCAATGCGCCTTCGCCGACGAAAATATTGTTCTGGATGAGCGCGGGCGTCGATACCTTGCCGCTCACGAACAGGAAGGTGCCGCCGGCAAACTCGTTGACCACCGTGTTATTGACGAAGTACAGGTCCTGGGACGGATTGGTCGGCCCTTCCTCGCCGTATGCGACGATCGCCGGATTTTGATTGGCGGCCGGCTGCTCGATGACGTTGCCGATGACGTAGGATGTGCCCGCGCTCGGGAGGTCGATCTCGTAGCTCGGCTGGCCCGAGGCCGTGCTGCCTTTCTCGCCGGGATTCGTGCTCGAGAAGCGGCTGTAGACGATCGTGTTCGTCATCGCGCGCGACTTCAGGTTGTGGCCGACGTTCGCATCGTGCGAATAGCTGTAGCGGAAGGTCAGGCTCTTGACCTTGCCGATGTACAGGTTGTGCGTCTGGCCGGCGCCGCCGAAGCCGTTGTGCCCGAACTCGGTGTATTCGATCAGTATGTCGCTGTTCTCGTTGCGGTTGCTGAGTATGCCGTTCTCGTTATCGTGCAGGAAGCTGTTGCGCAGCGTGAAGTTGGTGCCTTCCAGGCGCAGCGCCGCACCGTTCTGGTCGGCTACCTTGGCGCCGTACATCTCGACGTTGTCGACGACGACGTCGTTGCCGGTGACGACCCAGGTGCCCTTGCCGCTGTTTTCCTTGCCGGCGGCGTCGATCCGCGGGCGGCCGTTCACGCCGCGGATAGTCAGCTTGTTGCCGGCGATCTTGCAGGCGTCGCCTTTATACGTGGTGCCGCCTTCGATCTCGATCGTGTCGCCGTCGCGGGCCGCGGCGATGGCCGCGCACGGTGCGGAAAAGGTTTTCCCGGGGCCGACGGACAAGGTGGCGGCAGAGGCGCTGCCGATGAAGACTGCGGCCAGCGACATGGCTGCGATCGAGCCGGATAGGGTGGGTGTGTTATGCATGGACTGGAGAATATCACTGCGTGGTGTCGGGCGTCGAATGCGAAACGGCTGACGCAATGTGGACAGACAATTCTCGGCCAAAAGCGGCCGTTGTGACTTTGTGTGCATTATCGGGCCGCCGAACCGTGTACGCTGCGAACTTCGGTATTTTCGGAAGCATGATGAAGAAGCGTTTTTTTCAGAAACAGTCGATTGGATTTGCTCCGCTCGCCTCGGCGCGCGACTGGGCAATTGTCGCCGTCATTGTTGCGGGCGTCCTGAGTTTGCGAGAAATCGTCTTGCTGTTTTCACTCATGGACCGGGAGGACTTGCGAATCACATTGACCGGCGCATGTATCGGCATGCTCCCGTCGGTCTTGATGTGCTTGCCGGTGCATGGTGTCGTCGACGAACTGTCACGCGATGCGCTTCGATCCTTCCTCGGTTCGATGAAATTCATTCGGCTTGTCGAACAAAACGGCACCCGGTTCTATACCCAGAACACACCTTCCTGGATGCGGTGGGACTCGAACCGCGTCGCGGTCAGGCCGCTGCCCGACGGGCAGTTGGGCGTCACGATGCCGTTTTACTGTTATTGGACCCTGAAGCGACGGCGCTGAGTCGCAGCCCCCGCGCTTTTTCTCTTGACGAAAGACGGTACGCTCGGCACACAATGGTTGCCATTTCGACCGCCTACATGTCATGACGCCTTTACCTCCCGATTTCCAGCCCGTCGCGTGCGACGATCCCGGCGTGTACCGCACCTTGCTGGAATCGACCAGGGCGATCCCGTGGCGAATCGACTGGGCCACGATGCGCTTTACCTACATCGGTCCGCAAATCGAAGCGCTGCTGGGATGGAGCCCGGCAAGCTGGGTGTCCGTGAACGACTGGGCCGATCGCATCCACGAGGAAGATCGCCAGAAGACGGTCGATTTCTGTGTGGCGCAGTCGCAGCAGGGTGTCGACCACGAGGCGGACTACCGGGCCGTCACGCGCCAGGGCGACTATGTCTGGATCCGGGACGTGGTGCATGTGGTACGCCGCCCGGACGGCAGCGTCGACTCCCTGGTCGGCTTCATGTTCGACATCACGGCGCGGAAACAGGCCGAAGACAAGATCCTGCAACTGCAGCGCGAGCTCGAGCTTCTGTCCTTCCGCGACAGCCTGACCGGTGTCGCCAACCGGCGCATGTTCGACACGCTCTATCCGGTGGAATGGGCCAAGGCGCGCGACACCGGGCACCCGCTGTCGCTCGTCATCATCGACATCGATTATTTCAAGCAGTACAACGATCACTATGGTCACATGCAGGGGGACGAGTGCTTGCGCCGCGTGGCCCAGGCCCTGGACGCGGCCGCGTCGCATCCGGGCGACCTGTGTGCGCGCCTCGGCGGCGAGGAGTTCGTCCTGCTGTTGCCGGGCACGGACGCGGACGCCGCTCGTAACAAGGCCGAGCGCTGCCGCAAGCTGCTGCGGCAAGAAGAGATTCCGCATGCCCGTTCGGGTGTCGGCCGGCTGGTGACCGTCAGCATGGGCATCGGTACCATCGTTCCCGGCGCCGAGGACGACCGCAATGTCTTCCTCGACCGGATCGACCGCCGGCTTTATCAGGCAAAGTCCGCGGGGCGCGACCGGCTCTGCGACGTCGAGGCGTAGCAGTCTGATCGAACCGGCGTCGGGCGTGGGTGACTTAACGACCGGGTTGCAGACACTGCGGACGGTCGCGAACGCCCGGGATCTCAGTTCCCCGCCTTGAGCCGCCGCCACAACGTCGTCCGGCTGATGCCCAGGTAGCGCGCGGCCGCGTCGCGCTGGCCGTCGAAGCGCGCCAGCACGTCGGCCACGGTGTCGCGCGCCAGCACGTCGGCCACGGTGTCGCGCGCCGGGGCGGCGGGCGGCGGCGCGATGGCAGGCGCGATGGCGGGCCCGGTCAGCGGCGCGCCGAGTTCCGGCGCCACCGACAGCAAGAACGCCGGCGTCAGCGCCTGCAGCGGCTCAGCCGCGAGGAACAGCGCGAGGCGTTCCATCAGGTTGCGCAGTTCGCGCACATTGCCCGGCCAGGCATAGGACTGCAGCAGCGGGGCACAGGCCGCGATTTCCGCCGTCAGGTTCGGATGCGGCCGCGCGCTCAGCGCGGCGAGGGCGTTCTTGAGCGCCCATTCGGCGAGCGGCGGGATGTCCGCGCGGCGTTCGCGCAGCGGGGGCAGGGCGAGGCGCAGCACCGCCAGGCGGTAGAACAGGTCGGCGCGGAAGCGGCCTTCGCGTACTCTCGCCTCCAGGTCGCAGTGCGTGGCGCTGATCACGCGCACGTCGATGGGGACCGGGCGCGTGCCGCCCACGCGCATCACTTCGCGCTCCTCGAGCACGCGCAACAGGCGCGTCTGCAGCGCGAGCGGCATTTCGCCGATCTCGTCGAGGAACAAGGTGCCGCCGTCGGCCGCCTCGAACAGGCCCGCGTGGCCGCCGCGGCGCGCGCCCGTGAACGCGCCTTCCTCGTGGCCGAACAGTTCCGATTCCAGCAGCGACTCGGCGATCGCGCCGCAGTTGACGGCGACGAACGGCCGGTCCGCCCCGCGCCGCGGGCTCTCGCGATGGATGGCCTGGGCGACGAGTTCCTTGCCGCTGCCCGTCTCGCCCTGGATCAGTACCGTCGCCGGCGAGCGCGCGTACAGCACGACGGTCTGGCGCAGCCGCTCCATGGCGGGCGATTCGCCGCGCAGGTCGGCGAGGCCGCGCCGCGCGCGGCGGCTGTCGTCGGCGGCGGCGCGGCGTCCGCGGCCGCTTTCGAGCCGGGTCAGGCGCGCCATCTCGAGGGCGTCGTCGAAGGCGCGCCGGATCGACTCGAGCGAGTACACGAAGACGGGCGTCAGGCCCGCTTCCTCGGCCAGGTCGACGATCAGCCCGGCGCCGACGATCACCTCGACCCCGGCCGCCTTGAGCTCGGCGATGCTGGCGCGCGCGTCGTCTTCCGTGACATAGGTGCGCTGTTCGACGGCGAGAGTGAACGTGGCCGTGAACTCGGCCAGCTCGGCCACGGGTCGCTGGTAGTGGACGAAGCCGATGCGCGCGGAGATGCGCCGCGCGCGCGCCAGCGCTTGCATGACGTCGAACCCGCTCGCGGTGGCGACGACGACCGGCACCGACACGCGTCCCTTCAGGTACGCCGCGTTCGACCCGGCCGCGATCACGACGTCGCAATGTTCCGTCGCCATGCGCTCGCGGATGTGGCGCGCGGCCTCGTCGAAGCCCAAATGCAGCGCTTCGATGTGGGCCAGGTGGTCGTAGTCGGGGGTGATGTGGCGGAACAGGTCGGACAGGCGCGACACGGACACCGTCCAGATCACGGGCTTGCCGGCGCCCTGGTCCGGCGCGGGCGCGGGGCGGGTGGGATAACTCATGTTGCAAGTGTAACCGAAGGTGCAACCGATGTTCCATTTTTGTTTCACGCTGAAACTGTTGAGCGTAAACATTTCCGCCTGCCGTAAGAATCGGGTAAGGCGGCCCACTTAGGATCGATATCAGCCCGTCAACCTGAACGGCGTATGACTAAAAAACGGAGACAAAAGTGGAAGATGATATTGTCCAGCGGGTCAAGAGCGACCCCAATTACCAGAAGCTCGTCCGGACCCGCTCCCGCTACGGCTGGATGCTGACCTGGGCCGTGATGATCGTGTACTACGGCTTCACGCTGCTGAACGCGTTCGACAAGGGGTTCATGGCCTCGAAGATCGGGTCCGGCGTCATGTCGTGGGCCGTGCCGCTCGGCCTGTTCGTGATCCTGTTCACGATCGCGATCACCGGCATGTACGTGCGCCGCGCCAACAATGAATTCGACGCGCTGACCGACGCCATCCAACGCAACGCCGCCGCCGGCAAGGAAAAGGTCAGCGCATGAAGACGACAACCCTCATCCGCAGTGCCGCCGCCGCGGCCCTGCTGGCCGCCACCGGCGCCGCGCTCGCGTCGCCCGACCTGGGCCAGGCCACCAAGCAGGCCACCAACTACACGGCGATCGGCATGTTCGTCGTGTTCGTGATCTTCACCCTGTTCATCACGAAGTGGGCCGCCAAGCGCACCCGCTCCGCCTCCGACTTCTACACGGCCGGCGGCGGCATCACCGGCTTCCAGAACGGCCTGGCGATCGCCGGCGACTACATGTCGGCCGCCTCGTTCCTGGGCATTTCCGCCGCCGTGTTCGCGAACGGCTTCGACGGCCTGATCTATGCGATCGGCTTCCTCGTCGGCTGGCCCGTCATCACGTTCCTGATGGCCGAGCGCCTGCGCAACCTGGGCCGGTTCACGTTCGCCGACGTGGCCGCCTACCGCTTCGCCCAGAAGCCGGTGCGCATGTTCGCGGCATCGGGCACCCTGGTCACCGTGCTGTTCTACCTGATCGCGCAGATGGTCGGCGCGGGCCAGCTGATCAAGCTGCTGTTCGGCCTGGACTACTGGATCGCCGTCGTGATCGTGGGCGTCCTGATGATGGTCTACGTGCTGTTCGGCGGCATGACCGCGACCACCTGGGTGCAGATCATCAAGGCCGTGATGCTGCTGGCCGGCGCCACGTTCATGGCGTTCTCCGTGCTGGCCATGTACAACTTCAGCCCGGAAGCGTTGTTCGCCAAGGCCGTCGAAGTGCACACCAAGCATGATGCGATCATGGGCCCGGGCGGCTTCATCAAGGACCCCATATCCGGCATCTCGCTCGGCATGGCGCTGATGTTCGGCACGGCCGGCCTGCCGCACATCCTGATGCGCTTCTTCACCGTCCCGAACGCCAAGGAAGCGCGCAAGTCGGTGCTGTGGGCCACCACCTGGATCGGCTACTTCTACATCCTGACCTTCATCATCGGCTTCGGCGCGATCGTCCTGGTGAGCACCAACCCGGCCTTCAAGGACGCCGCCGGCAAGCTGCTGGGCGGTAACAACATGGCGGCCGTGCACCTCGCGAACGCGGTCGGCGGCGACGTCTTCCTCGGCTTCATCTCGGCCGTGGCCTTCGCGACCATCCTGGCCGTCGTGGCCGGCCTGACCCTGTCCGGCGCCTCGGCCGTGTCGCACGACCTGTATGCCACCGTGATCAAGAAGGGCCAGCCGGCCCCGGGCAGCGAACTGCGCGTGTCGAAGATCACGACGGTCTGCCTGGGCATCGCCGCCGTGCTGCTGGGTATCGTGTTCGAGAAGGTCAACGTCGCGTTCATGGTGTCGCTGGCCTTCGCGATCGCTGCCTCGGCCAACTTCCCGGTGCTGTTCATGTCGGTCCTGTGGAGCAAGTGCACGACCCGCGGCGCGACCGTGGGCGGCTTCCTGGGCCTGGCCACGGCCGTGGGGCTGACCGTGGTGTCGAAATCGGTGTGGGTCGACGTGTTCCACAACACGGCCGCGATCTTCCCGTACACCTCGCCGGCGCTGTTCTCGATGACCGTGGGCTTCGTCGGCGTCTGGCTGTTCTCGGTCACGGACAAGAGCCCGCGTGCCGCGATCGACAAGGCCGGCTTCGAGGCGCAGGAAGTGCGTTCCGAGACCGGTATCGGTGCCTCGACCGCATCGGCGCATTGACGGGTTGATGCACGCAACCGCGGCTCGGGGAGCCCGCCCTACGGTTTGCGATGATGTTGGTCGACGCAAAAACGGCGGGCTTGGGGGAGCCCGCCGTTGGTTCGCCTTGACGTAGGGCGGGCATTTGAGGCCGGGGGCCTCAAATGAAACGTGCACACGAGAATTCGACCCGCCGCGTGCGGGTCTTTTCGTTTACGGCGCCACGTCCCCGGCCTTTTCCGCGAACGGCCGCGCGTAGCGCACGAGCGAGATCAGCGTCTTGCCCGGCTCCTCATTGAACATCTCGTGCGCCGAGTTCTCGAACCACACGAGCTGCTTCGACGGCGCCTTCACCTTCGCGAACCATTCCGCCGTCGCGGACGACGAGACGTTGTAGTCGTGCCGGCCGTTGAAGATGACGATCGGGCAGTCGAACGTCGTGTAGACGCTGAAGTCCTGCGTGAGCACGTCCGTCAGCATGCGGCTGCTCGAGAAATCCGTGCCTTCCCACATGGTCTTCAGGTCGGCATCCGTGTATTCCGGCGCCAGCTTCGTGGCCGCCGATTCCGCGTCGAAGTCCGTCCGGCCGTACACGGCGCCGCCGTAGCGTGCGAGCCATTTGCGCTGCAAATATAAATCCTTGAGCACGAGCGGCTTGCCCGGCGCGGCGTACGGCGCGATCGATTCCAGGTCGCGGATGGCCTGTGCATTGCCCTCGCGTCTGGCCGCATCCATCGCGAACTGCCAGCCGCGGCGCTCGCTCTCCATGCCGTCGGTGATCTGGGCCAGGCCGATGTACGCGTGCAGCCAGTCCGGATGGCGCCGCGCCAGCTGGATGCCGAGCGACGAGCCCCACGAGTGGCCGAGCACGAAGATGCGGTCCTTGCCGAATTCCTTGCGCAGCCACGCCACCATCTCCTCGGCATCGAGCAGCATGCGCGCGCGGGTCATCGTCGGCGCGACCTTGGCCGGATCGTTGGCCGCATAGGTCTTGCCGGCGCCGCGCTGGTCCCACTGCACGACCGTGAAATATTCTTCCCAGCCGCGCTGGAAGTACCAGCTCGTCGGCATCGACACATAACCCGGACCGCCGTGCAGCATCAGCAGCACGGGATTGCGCAGGTCCGTGCCGCGCACGCTGATCCACTGGTCGATGCCGCCGATGCGCACGGCCCGCGTCTCCTCGACGCCGTGCGGGGTGACGATGCGGCGCATGTCGGCGATGATCTTGACCGCGTCCGCGCGGCTGTCCGGGCCGGCGGCGCCGGCGGGCGTGGCGATGGACAGGCCGGCCGGCAGCAGGGCGCACAGCCTGGATGGGTGTCTGAACATGGTCTCCCCGGTGATGAGTGGTCGCGCGAAGTCTGTTCAATTTCATGGGGTGTGTCAATCGCCCCGCTTGTTTCATCGCTGTTTCATATTGAAACGCCCTGCAACGAATTGCCGACGGCCGGGCTTGCCGCGCGGGCCCAAGTCCTTGAAAATCCAGGCTGTCCGCGTTCGGCAACGATTGGCACGGTCTTTGCAATGCATGGACCATAATCCAACAGACCCGCTACGAGAAAGGTAAGGACATGAGCCAACAATCCGCCGGCGCCAAATTCCGCCAGGCCGTCCAGGAAGAACATCCGCTGCAGGTCATCGGCGCCATCAACGCCAATCACGCCCTGCTGGCCAAGCGCGCCGGCTACCGCGCCATCTACTTGTCCGGCGGCGGCGTGGCGGCCGGGTCGCTGGGCTTGCCCGACCTCGGCATCAGCGGCCTGGAAGACGTGCTGATCGACGTGCGCCGCATCACCGATGTGTGCGACCTGCCGCTGCTCGTCGACATCGACACCGGCTTCGGTGCGTCGGCGTTCAACGTCGCGCGGACGGTCCGCTCGCTGATCAAGGCCGGCGCGGGCGCCTGCCACATCGAAGACCAGGTCGGCGCCAAGCGCTGCGGCCACCGTCCGGGCAAGGAGATCGTCACGCAGGGCGAGATGGTCGACCGCGTCAAGGCCGCCGTCGACGCGCGCACGGACGACAACTTCGTGATCATGGCGCGCACCGATGCGCTGGCCGTCGAAGGCCTCGACAAGGCCGTCGAGCGCGCGGTCGCCTGCGTGGAGGCGGGCGCCGACATGATCTTCCCGGAAGCCATCACGAGCCTGGAGATGTACGCGCAATTCAAGAAAGCGGTGAAGGTGCCGATCCTCGCCAACATCACGGAATTCGGCGCGACGCCGCTGTTCACCGTGGAAGAGCTGCGCGGCGCCGACGTCGACATCGTCCTGTATCCGCTGTCCGCGTTCCGCGCCATGAACAAGGCCGCCGAAAACGTCTACGAAGCCATCCGCCGCGACGGCACGCAGAAGAACGTCGTCGACACGATGCAGACGCGCGCCGAACTGTACGAGCGCATCGACTACCACAGCTACGAACAGAAGCTCGACGCGCTGTTCGCCCAGAATAAATCCAAATAAAGGAAACCGAGCGATGACCGACGTGAAGACCGACACCCCAACCTTCAAACCGAAAAAATCCGTGGCACTGTCCGGCGTCGCCGCCGGCAATACCGCGCTGTGCTCCGTGGGCCGCTCCGGCAACGACCTGCACTACCGCGGCTACGACATCCTCGACGTCGCCGGCAACAGCGAGTTCGAGGAAATCGCCTACCTGCTCGTGCACGGCAAGCTGCCGAATGCGGCGGAACTGAAGGGCTACAAGGCCAAGCTGAAATCGCTGCGCGGCCTGCCGCATGCGGTGAAGGCCGCGCTGGAAGCGCTGCCGGCCGGCGCGCATCCGATGGACGTGATGCGCACGGGCGCGTCGGTCCTCGGCTGCGTGCTGCCGGAAAAGGACGACCACAACATCGCCGGCGCGCGCGACATCGCCGACCGGCTGATGGCGTCGTTCGGGTCGATGCTGCTGTACTGGTATCACTACAGCCATAACGGCAAGCGCATCGACGTGGAGACGGACGACGACTCGATCGGCGGCCACTTCCTGCACCTGCTGCACGGTACCAAGCCGTCGGACGAGTGGGTCAATGCGATGCACACGTCCCTGAACCTGTACGCCGAACACGAATTCAACGCGTCGACGTTCACCGCGCGCGTCGTCGCCGGCACCGGTTCCGACATCTATTCGGCCATTACCGGCGCGATCGGCGCGCTGCGCGGTCCGAAGCACGGCGGCGCCAACGAAGTCGCGCTCGACATCCAGAAGCGCTACGAAAACGCGGACGAAGCGGAAGCCGACATCCGCAACCGCGTGGCGAACAAGGAAGTCGTGATCGGCTTCGGCCACCCGGTCTACACGATCGCCGACCCGCGCAACAAGGTGATCAAGGAAGTGGCGCGCACGCTGTCGCACAGCGCCGGGTCGATGAAGATGTTCGACATCGCCGAGCGCCTCGAGTCCGTGATGTGGGACGTCAAGAAGATGTTCCCGAACCTCGACTGGTTCTCGGCCGTCTCGTACCACATGATGGGCGTGCCGACGGCGATGTTCACGCCGCTGTTCGTCATCTCGCGCACGTCGGGCTGGTCGGCCCACGTCATCGAGCAGCGCATCGACAACAAGATCATCCGCCCGAGCGCGAACTACGTCGGGCCGGAAGACCTGCAGTTCGTGCCGCTGGCCGAGCGGAAGTAACACCCGAAACGCAAAACCGTCGCCCCCGCGGAGGCGGGGGCCCAAGTACGATGCGGGCCGGCGCACTGAAATTGGATCCCTGCCTGCGCAGGGACGACGTGCTGTTGGCGCGGCCTGGCGCAAGCAATTCCACGGTTCGCAAACATACCGTCTAACGAGGTTCCTCATCATGAACAGCAACTACCGCAAACCCCTGCACGGCACCGCCCTCCATTACTTCGACGCGCGCGCCGCCGTCGACGCCATCCAGCCCGGCGCCTGGGACACCCTCCCGTACACCTCGCGCGTCCTCGCCGAAAACCTCGTGCGCCGCTGCGACCCGGTCGCGCTGGTGCCGTCGCTGAAGCAGATCATCGAGCGCCGCCGCGACCTCGATTTCCCGTGGTTCCCGGCGCGCGTCGTCTGCCACGACATCCTCGGCCAGACGGCCCTCGTCGACCTGGCCGGCCTGCGCGACGCCATCGCGCAGGAGGGCGGCAATCCGGCGCTGGTGAACCCGGTCGTGCCGACGCAGCTGGTCGTCGACCACTCGCTCGCCGTCGAATGCGGCGGCTTCGATCCGGACGCCTTCACGAAAAACCGCGCCATCGAGGACCGCCGCAACGAAGACCGCTTCGACTTCATCGAATGGACCCGCAAGGCCTTCGAGAACGTCGACGTGATCCCGCCGGGGAACGGCATCCTGCACCAGATCAACCTGGAGCGCATGAGCCCCGTCGTGCAGGTGAAGGACGGCGTCGCGTTCCCGGACACACTCGTCGGCACCGACTCGCACACGCCGATGGTGGATGCGCTGGGCGTGATCGCCGTCGGCGTCGGCGGCCTGGAAGCGGAAAGCGTGATGCTGGGCCGCGCGTCGTACATGCGGCTGCCGGACATCGTCGGCGTCGAACTGGCCGGCAAGCCGGGCGAGGGCATCACCGCGACCGACACCGTGCTGGCGCTGACGGAATTCCTGCGCAAGTCGAAAGTGGTGTCCGCCTACCTCGAGTTCTACGGCGAAGGCGCCGCGAACCTGACCCTGGGCGACCGCGCGACGATCTCCAACATGGCTCCGGAATACGGCGCCACGGCCGCGATGTTCGCCATCGACGAGCAGACCATCAAATACCTCTGGCTGACGGGCCGCGACGATGAACTCGTGAAGCTGGTCGAGCTGTATGCGAAGGAAACGGGGCTGTGGGCCGACACGCTGCGCAATGCACAGTACGAACGCGTGCTGCGCTTCGACCTGTCGACCGTCGTGCGCAACATCGCCGGTCCGTCGAACCCGCACAAGCGCGTGGCGACGTCGGAATTGGCGCAGCACGGCATCACGGGTGTCGTCGAGAACGAACCGGGCAAGATGCCGGACGGCGCGGTGATCATCGCGGCCATCACGAGCTGCACGAACACGAACAACCCGCGCAATATGGTGGCCGCGGGCCTCCTCGCGCGCAACGCGAACGCGCGCGGGCTCGCGCGCAAGCCGTGGGTGAAGTCGTCCCTCGCGCCGGGCTCGAAGGCCGTGCCGCTGTACCTGGAAGAAGCGGGGCTGTTGCCGGAGCTGGAGACGCTGGGCTTCGGCGTCGTCGCCTTCGCCTGCACGACGTGCAACGGCATGTCGGGCGCGCTGGACCCCGCGATCCAGCAGGAGATCGTCGAACGCGACCTGTACACGACGGCGGTCCTGTCGGGCAACCGCAATTTCGATGGCCGCATCCACCCGTATGCGAAGCAGGCTTTCCTCGCGTCGCCGGCGCTCGTCGTCGCGTATGCGATCGCGGGCACGATCCGCTTCGACATCGAGAAGGACGTGCTGGGCACCGACGCGGACGGCAAGCCGGTGCGGCTGGCCGACATCTGGCCGAGCGACGCGGAGATCGACGCCGTCGTCGAGCGGGCCGTGAAACCGCAGCAGTTCCGCAAGGTCTACGACATCATGTTCGCGCGCCGCGAAGCGGGCGATGAAGCGGTGTCGCCGCTGTACGACTGGCGCCCGATGAGTACCTACATCCGGCGTCCGCCGTATTGGGAAGGCGC
This sequence comes from Massilia luteola, assembly GCF_034420155.1. Classification (NCBI taxonomy): domain Bacteria; kingdom Pseudomonadati; phylum Pseudomonadota; class Betaproteobacteria; order Burkholderiales; family Oxalobacteraceae; genus Massilia; species Massilia luteola. The sequence continues at coordinate 121,002 of NZ_JAXOFN010000004.1, read as the reverse complement.
GCTCGCGGGCGCACGGTCGCTGGCGGGCATGCGGCCGCTGGCGGTCCTGGGCGACAACATCACGACGGACCACCTGTCGCCGTCGAACGCGATCATGCGCAGCAGCGCGGCCGGCGAATACCTCGCGAAGATGGGCCTGCCGGAAGAAGACTTCAATTCGTACGCGACGCACCGCGGCGACCACCTGACGGCGCAGCGCGCCACGTTCGCGAACCCGACCCTCAAGAACGAGATGGTGCGCAACGCGGACGGCAGCGTGCGCGCCGGTTCGCTCGCGCGCATCGAACCGGAAGGTAACGTGACCCGCATGTGGGAAGCGATCGAGACCTACATGGAACGCAAGCAGCCGCTGATCGTGATCGCCGGCGCGGACTACGGCCAGGGCTCGTCGCGCGACTGGGCGGCGAAGGGCGTGCGGCTGGCCGGCGTGGAAGCCATCGCGGCCGAGGGCTTCGAGCGCATCCACCGCACGAACCTCGTCGGCATGGGCGTGCTGCCGCTGGAATTCGAGCCGGGGACCACGCGGCTCACGCTGGGCATCGACGGGACGGAGACGTTCGACGTCGTCGGCGAGCGCACGCCGCGCGCGACCCTGACGCTCGTGATCCACCGGCGCGATGGCGAGACCGTCGAGGTGCCGGTCATCTGCCGTCTCGACACGGCCGAGGAAGTGTCGATCTACGAGGCGGGCGGGGTGCTGCAGCGGTTCGCGCAGGACTTCCTCGCGTCTTCCAAAGTCGCGGCATAAAAACACCGTCGCCCCCGCGCAGGCGGGAACGACGGGGAAACGGAAACTCTTATGACTCACGTACCCCAAATCAAGATCCCCGCCGTCTACATGCGCGGTGGCACCAGCAAAGGCGTGTTCTTCCGCCTGCAGGACCTGCCCGACGCGGCGCAGGTCCCTGGCGCGGCGCGCGACAAGCTGCTGTTGCGCGTGATCGGCAGCCCCGACCCGTACGCCAAGCAGATCGACGGCATGGGCGGCGCGACGTCCAGCACGAGCAAGGCCGTCATCGTCGCGCCGGGCACGCGGCCCGGCCACGACGTCGACTACCTGTTCGGCCAGGTCGCCATCGACAAGCCGTTCGTCGACTGGAGCGGCAACTGCGGCAACCTGTCGGCCGCGGTCGGCCCGTATGCCATCGCCAACGGCTTCATCGATCCGGCGCGCATCCCGGACAACGGCATCGTCACCGTGCGGATCTGGCAGGCGAACATCCACAAGACGATCGTCGCCCATGTCCCCGTCACGAACGGCCAGGTCCAGGAGACGGGCGACTTCGAGCTCGATGGCGTCACGTTCCCGGCGGCCGAGGTCCAGCTGGAGTTCATGGACCCGGCCGCGGACGAGGGGGATGGCGGCGGCGCGATGTTCCCGACCGGGCATCTGGTCGACGACCTCGACGTGCCCGGCGTCGGGACACTGAAAGCCACGATGATCAACGCCGGCATCTCGACCATCTTCGTCAATGCGGCCGACATCGGCTACACGGGCACGGAGCTGCAGGACGCCGTGAACGGCGACCCGAAAGCGCTGGCGATGTTCGAGACGATCCGCGCCTACGGGGCGATGCGCATGGGGTTGATCAAGCACGTGGAAGAGGCCGCGCTGCGCCAGCACACGCCGAAAGTCGCCTTCGTCGCACCACCCGCCGGCTACACGGCGTCGAGCGGCAGGCGGGTCGAGGCGGGCGACGTCGACCTGCTCGTGCGCGCCCTGTCGATGGGCAAGCTGCACCACGCGATGATGGGCACGGCGGCCGTCGCCATCGGCACGGCGGCCGCGATTCCGGGCACGCTCGTCAGCCTCGCCGCGGGCGGGCGCGCGCATGAGGCGGTGCGCTTCGGCCATCCGTCCGGCGTGCTCCGCGTCGGCGCAGAAGCACGCCAGGAGGGCGGCGACTGGGTCGTCACGAAGGCCGTCATGAGCCGCAGCAGCCGGGTGCTGATGGAAGGCTGGGTACGCGTGCCGGGCGACGCGTTCTGAGACCGTTGCTGCGCCACGTCAGTTGCTGAAATTCATCTTTATAAACGATAAGTTGCGTTGAATTTCGGCTATGATCCACTCAAATTCGACAAAGAGCCCTGTTGAAGGGAACCTCGCAAAACCGTAGCGCGCATCGCAGACCGCAAGTGCAACGCGCAGCAGGTTTTTCGAGCTTCCATAAAGGGCCTATTTAGGAAGAGGGATGGATCGGGGAACGAGCACACCGGCCTTGGTGGCCGAGGCATTGGCATTGATCGCCGCGCCGGCCTGCGCCTGCGACGGCGAAGGCAGGATCTGGGCCGCGAACGCGGCGCTCGTCGAACTGGCCGGCGGCGCGGTCGACGGCCGTCCGCTGGTCTCGCTGTTCTGCGCGCACATGGCGGCGGCGCTGGCGGTCGAGATCCGCCTGTCGCTGGCCGGCGAGCGGCGCTGGGACGCGCTGATCGCGCAGGGTGCCCAGGGCCGGCCCGTCGAGGTGCGCGCCAAGCCGCTGCCGCCGGGCGCCGGGATCGCCGGCGCCGTCTTCGTGTTCGGCGACGTGCTCACGTTCGGCGACGGCCAGGCCGCGTTGCGCGGGCGCCTGCTGGAGCAGGCCGCGGTGGTCGAGCATGCGCCGGTCGGCATCGCCGTCACCTTGCCCGACCTCGTCAAGTCCTGCAATCCGCGCATGGCCGAGATGCTGGGCTATGCGCCGGAAGAACTGGTCAACCACAGCCCGGCCCTGGTCTTCGCCACGCGCGCCCAGTACGAAGCGTTCATCGGCGACGCCGTGACGGTGCTGACGAGCGGGAGCCTGTTCGAAAAAAACGACGTGCCGCTGCGCCACCGCGACGGCAGCACGATCTGGTGCCGCATCCGCGCCAAGGCCGTCGACATGAGCGCGCGCGAAGCCGGCACCGTGTGGATCGTGGAAGACGTCTCGGAAGCACGCCAGGCGCTCACCGAGATCCAGGCGATCATGACCAACGCCACGATCGGCATCTTCTTCACGCGCGAGCGCACGATCACCCGCTACAACGGCTGCTTCGGCGCGATGTTCGGCTATGGTCCGGGCGAGGCGCTGGGCCTGTCGACGCGCATGCTGTACGCCGACGACGCGGCGTTCGTCGGGACCGGACACCGGGCCTACGGCGTGCTCGGACTGGGCGGCTCGTTCAAGGCCGAGATGGCGATGGTGCACCGGGACGGCACGCCGATGTGGGTCAACCTGATCGGCTATGCCGTCAATCCGCGCGAGCTCGGCACCGGCACGATGATCTGGATGATCGAGGACCGCACCGGCCAGAAGGCGGCCGAGGAATCGCTGCGCAACGCGCTGCTGGAAAACCAGGCGATCCTCGACAACGCGGTGCTGGGCATCGCCGTCGTCGAGAACGGCCGCACCTTGCACTGCAACCGCAAGATGGAAGAGTTGTTCGGGCACCGGGGCGGCAGCATCGAAGGCCTGCCCGTGCGCGAGCTGTATCCCGACGCCGCGGGTTGGATGACCGCGCGCGAACAGACCCGGCGCGACTTCGAGGCCGGGCGCGTGCACATGGCCGAGTACGAGTTGGTGCGGCGCGACGGCAAGCGCTTCTGGGCGCGCCTGTCGGGCCGGCCGTTCGACCTGGCCGAGCGGGGCGGGCGCAGCGTGTGGCTGATCGACGACGTCACCGCCCAGCGCGAGGCCGCCGACGCGCTGCGGCGCGCGCGCGACGAACTCGAAGTACGCGTGCAGGAACGCACGGCGGAGCTGCAGGCCGAGATCGTCGAGCGGCGCCAGGCCGAAGCGCGCGTGCACCACATGGCTTACCACGACGCGCTCACGGGCCTGCCGAACCGCGCGCTGCTGTCCGAGCGCCTCGACCGCGCGCTGCTGACGGTGCGGCGCGACGGCCTCAAACTGGCGCTGATGTTCATCGACCTGGACCGCTTCAAGACGATCAACGATTCGCTCGGCCACCTGACGGGCGATTACCTGTTGAAGGAAGTGGCGCAGCGCCTGTGCCGCGTCGTGCGCGCCAGCGATACCGTCGCGCGCCTCGGCGGCGACGAATTCGTCGTGCTGGTGCCGGGCGTGCGCGCGGCCGAGGAGTGCGGCCGCGTGGGCGACAAGATCATCGAGGCGCTGGCGGCGCCCGTCGAATTCGAAGGCCGCAGCCTGCACATCTCGCCGTCGATCGGCATCTGCCTGTACCCGGACGACGGCGCGGACGCGGCGAGCCTGATGCGCAAGGCCGACGCCGCGATGTACTACGCCAAGGCGGCGGGCCGCAACAACTACCAGTTCTACGCCGAGCCGATGAACGCGGCGGCCGCGCGCCATTTCGAGCTGGAGACGCGCCTGCGCGGCGCCCTGGCGCGCGAGGAATTCGCGCTGTTCTACCAGCCGATCGTCGGCACGCAGGACGGCCGCGTGCACGGCCTCGAAGTGCTGCTGCGCTGGTGCCATCCGGAGCAGGGCATCGTGGCGCCCGACGACTTCATCCCGATCCTGGAAGAGAATGGCCTGATCGTGCCGGTCGGCGAATGGGTGATCCGGCGCGCCTGCGAACAGGCGATGGCCTGGCAGCGCGCGGGCCTGCCGGCGCTGCCGCTGGCGGTGAACCTGTCGGCGCGTCAGTTCATGCACCGGGGCCTGATCCAGGCAATCCGCGACATCGTGGACGACACCGGCATCGATCCGGGCCTGCTGGAATTCGAGATCACGGAGACGGCCCTGATGCAGCACGGCGGCCAGACGCTGGAGACGCTGGGCCAGATCTACGGCATGGGCATCCGCCTGTCGATCGACGACTTCGGCACGGGCTATTCGAGCCTGGCGTACCTGAAGCGCTTCCCGGTTCGCAAGATCAAGATCGACCGCGCCTTCGTGCGCGACCTCGAGTCCAGCAGCGAGGACCAGGCCATCGTCGCCGCGATCATGGCGCTGGCGGGCAGCCTGCAGATGGCCGTCGTGGCCGAGGGTGTCGAGAACGACGCGCAACTGGCGCTGCTGCGCCGCGCCGGATGCCAGTATGCGCAGGGCTATCTGTTCGCGCGGCCGGTCGAGGCCAGCGCCGTGCCGGCGTTGTTGACGCGCGATGGCTGAACGAACGTGATCCGTGGGCTCGGGGAGCCCACGCGGACGGTTGCGGCAGGCTGGCCGCTGGCGGATCAGGCGATGGTCGCGATCACCGGCGTGTGATCCGACGGCTGCTCCCACTTGCGCGGCTCGCGGTCGATGACGCACGCCTCGCAACGCTTGGCGAGCGCCGGCGACAGCAGGATGTGGTCGATGCGCAGCCCGCGGTTGCGGCGGAACGCCATCTGGCGGTAATCCCACCAACTGTACTGCTTCTCGGGCTGTTCGAACAGCCGGAACGCGTCGACGAGTCCCAGGCCGCACAGCTCGCGCAGCGCGCCGCGCTCGAGGTCGGAGCAGTGGATCTGGCCGGCCCACAGTTCGGGATCGTGCACGTCGCGGTCTTCGGGCGCGATGTTGTAGTCGCCCAGGATCGCGAACTGTTCGTGGATCTTCAACTCTTCGCCGACCCACCGACGCAACGCGTCGAACCAGCCCAGCTTGTAGGCATACTTGTCCGAGCCGACGGCCTGGCCGTTCGGCACGTAGGCGCAGATGAAGCGCACGCCCCCGATGGTCGCCGCGATCAGGCGCTGCTGCTCGTCCTGGTAATGCGGGTTGTTGCGCACGACGTCGGCGATGGGGAGGCGCGACAGGATCGCCACGCCGTTGTACGTCTTCTGGCCGCTGAACACGACTTCGTAGCCGGCCGCGTTGATCTCGGCGACGGGGAATTTGTCGTCGGTAAGCTTGGTCTCCTGGATGCAGAGGACGTCGACGGGATTGGTGGCCAACCACTGGAGCAGGTGCGGCAGGCGCACTTTCAGGGAGTTGACGTTCCAGGTGACGATTTTCATTGTTTTTTCTCGACGGTGGAAATGGAGCAAATTGCGGTTTGGCAAGTTGAGATTGTACCGGACGCAGAGCTGTCATCCAGGCACGTTCGCCACCTGTGTCCGGATCTCGACATGAAACTGAAAAATCGAAATAACAGGAAATCAAGTATTATTTCAAAGGATGAACGGCATCATGTCATCGCAACAATGTTGAGTTTTAAATGCGATGGACGGTGGGCCGACGTCAATGCATCGCATACGGTAGCCGTTCGAATTTGTTTCGGACGTTGTGTGCATGCGACCTCCGTGCGGCCTTCGCAGCGCTGCGCCGCCTGCATCGGCGGCCCCGGTCTCGGCCGCCACCGTTGTTGTTACCCATCATGACTCCCAAGGCCACGACACGATTGTCGTTATTTGTGCGGATTGCAACAAACATGTCGTAAAATTATTGTCCGTAGAGTAAAAATTCGTAACGACGCTGGAAAGTTGCGCCGAACTGTGACAAGATGTAACAATCACAGCAAGAGAAGCGGCATTTACGTATCGTCTCCTTCTCAAAAGAAAAAAATTGCAGTAGGCCAACTTACCTTGTACTATTGGCATATTGCTCTGGGACCAAGTATTCGAAAGCAATCCGTTGCTTTGATATATGGTTGCCGTGGTCGGTCGAGCGACTGGCCTAGGTAGGTGTGTAACGATCGCGGATCCGAGAGCAGGATTTGCACACAGTTTTGTAAAGGACAACAATGCGCCAAGCATTTGAAGCATGGGCCCAACGCGATGGCCACATTGTCCGGCGTCGTGAAGACAAGCCGGAAGAGTACCTCGTGTACGAAACCCAACGCCGCTGGCTGATCTGGCAAGCCGCGCTGGCACACGGGCAGAAGGCTGCGGCCGAGGCGCCGCAGAAATTCGCACCGTCCGAGAACGCGCCGCAGAAGATGCAGGCTGACGAGGCGAGCGTACGCAATCGCGTGCTCAACGAGGTGCTGGACGCTTTCAGCGAGCTCGACGACAACGCCGGTGTCGAAGGCATCGTCAAGGTCATCCAGAGCCTCAAGAAGAAGAGCCGCGCCGCGATCGAAGAAAAGGCCTGATGCGTTTCCGCCACTACAAGGGCGGGGTGTACGAGGTGGTCTGCGAGGCCATCCTCGAGGCCGACCACACGGCCGTGGTCGTGTATCGCGGGCAGGACGGCAAGACCTGGGTTCGCCCGCGCGACGCCTTCTATGGATCGGTCGACGTGGACGGCGAGCGCTTGCCGCGCTTTACGCCGGTCGCCGCCGCCTGACCACGCCATCCCGGCGACCCCGGGATGCGCTTCGCCTCATGTCTTCCCGATTGCCGCCGTAAACGGACAGGTATGCATTCCCGGTGAAGACATGTCCCATCTTTATTTCCGTACCGCTTGCGCGCTGGCGCTGTCCGCCGTCCTCGGCGGCTGTGTGACGGCCCCGGCCGAGACATCGGCGCAGCAGCTGGAAGTCCACGCCATCCTCGACCACCGCGAGGTGACGGGCGTCGGCTGCGTGCTGTCCAACGCGGCGGGGCGCTGGTTCGTCGTGGCGCCGGGCCGGGTCACGGTCGAGCGCAGCCGCAGTCCGCTGACGATCGATTGCGCGCGTGCGGGCGCGGGCAGTGCGCTCGAGGTGACGCAGGCCCGCAACACCTCGCTGTTCGACACCGGCCGGCTGATCGGCAGCATCATCGTGCGCATCCGCGGCACCCATGCGGATCCCTACGACGGCTCGGGCGTCGCTTACGAGTCGACCCTGACCGTGCTCATGCACCCGGCGGTGACCCAGTCCGGCGCGGCGGATGCGCCCGCCGACGCCGGCAACGTCGTCTTCTGACCGCGCAATGAACAACGGACGCCGCAGCGTCCGTCGTGACGTCGCCTACGGCGCCGCTTACACGCGGTTCAGCAGGAACGTGGTCAGCAGCGGCACCGGACGGCCGGTCGCACCCTTGGCCGCACCCGATTTCCACGCCGTGCCGGCGATGTCCAGGTGCGCCCACGTGTAATTGCGCGTGAAGTTCTCCAGGAAGCACGCGGCCGTGATCGACGCGCCGCCCGGCGTGCCGATATTGGCCAGGTCGGCGAAGTTCGACTTGAGCTGCTCGTTGTAGTTCTCGCCGATGGGGAAGCGCCAGGCGGCGTCGCTCGCCTGCGTGCCGGCGTCCAGCAGTTCCTGGGCGAGGGCGTCGTGGGCGTCGTCGTGGCGGGTGAACAGGCCCGACGTGTGGTGGCCCAGGGCGACGATGCAGGCGCCCGTCAGCGTGGCGATGTCGATGACGGCGGCCGGCTTGAAGCGCTCGGCATAGGTCAGGGCGTCGGCCAGGATCAGGCGGCCCTCGGCGTCCGTATTCAGGATCTCGATGGTGGTGCCGTTCATCGCCGTGACGATGTCGCCCGGCTTGGTGGCGCGGCCGGACGGCATGTTCTCGCAGGCGGCGACGATGCCGACCACGTTCAGCTTGAGGCCCATCTCGCCGATCGCGCGGAAGGTGCCCAGCACCGAGCCGGCGCCGCACATGTCGTACTTCATCTCGTCCATGTTCGGACCCGGCTTCAGCGAGATGCCGCCCGTGTCGAACGTGATGCCCTTGCCGACGAGGACGACCGGAGCGTCGTTCTTCTTGCCGCCGTTGTGCTTGAGGACGATGAACTTCGGCGGCTCTTCGCTGCCGCGGGTCACGGACAGGAAGCTGCCCATCTTGAGGGCTTCCAGCTGCTTGCGGTCCAGGACTTCGACGTCGAAGCCGTAGTCGCCAGCCAGCTTCTTCGCCGTGTTCGCGAGGTAGGTCGGCGTGCAGACGTTCGGCGACAGGTTGCCCAGTTCCTTGGTGAGGTTCATGCCGCCCGCGATAGCCTGCGCCTGCGCCAGCGCGGCCTTCAGCGCGGGCGTCGTCTGCGGGACGGCGACGGCCACCTTGCGCACGCCCGCGGGGGCCAGCTCTTTCTTGCTCTTTTGCGCGTCGCTGCGGAATTCGAGGTCGTTGGCGGCGACGACGATGCTGCGCAGGGCCCAGTTCAGGTCGCGCGCTTTCACATTATCGAGCGGGAATGCGATAATGGCATCCTGCGCGCCCAGCGAAGCGAAGGTTTTCAGGGCAGCGGACACGGCACCGGCAAAGCTTTTCTCGCTGACGGCTTCGTCGGCACCCATGCCGACCAGCAGCACGCGGGCAGCGCTCACGCCGGGGACGCCGCGCAGCAGCAGGGTGGAGCCGGGCTTGCCGGAGATGTCACCCGACTTGACGGCAGCGCTGATGGCGCCGTTCAGATCGAGGGCTTTGGCCGCCTCCGACAATTTCTTGTTTTCGAACACCGCGACTGCCACACAGCCCGATTTGGCTGCGGCCAGCGTGTTTTTTGTGTCGAATGCTTTTATGCTAAAGTCCATTTGATTCTCCGTTTCGAGTTTTTGACGCGCGTGCTGTCCAAGGAACCCTCGTGATGGCGCCCGCTCGTGACGGTTCCCCGGGGTTCCTTCAAACCAGCAATTATAACTATCGAATGATTTTCCAACGCGCCCTACAGCGTGAATTGGCCAGCGTGGCCGGTGCCACCTTCACGGTCCTGTTTACGATCTTCGTCACCTGGACCCTGATCTCCATCCTCGGCAAGGCCGCGGGCGGCAAGGTCGCCTCGAGCGACGTGCTGGCGCTGATCGGCTTTTCGGTGCTGAATTATCTGCCAACTATCCTCATTCTTACCAGCTTTATCGCGGTCATCTTCACCGTCACGCGCGGCTACCGCGACTCCGAGATGGTCGTGTGGTTCGCGTCCGGCCAGTCGCTGATGCGCTGGGTGTGGCCGGTGCTCGTCTTCGGCCTGCCGCTCGTGGCGCTGGTGGCCGCGCTGTCGTTCGTCGCGACGCCGTGGGCCAAGATGAAGAGTGCGGAGTTCGTCGAGCGCTTCGAGAAGCGCGAAGACCTCAAGCGCGTCTCGCCCGGCCAGTTCCGCGAATCGACGTCGACCAACCGCGTGTTCTTCGTCGAAGGCAGCACGCGCGGGTCGACCGTCGTGCAGAACGTGTTCGTGAATTCCGTCGACGACAGCGGCAGTTCGATCGTCGTCGCCAAGGAAGGCGTGATCGAGCCGGACGGCAAGGGCGGCCAGTACCTCGTGCTCAAGAACGGCCGGCGCTACCTGGGCCATCCGGGTCGGGCCGATTTCCAGTCGATGGAATTCGAGCGCTACCGCATGCGCGTGTCCAGCCAGGTGCCCGTGATGGGCACCGAGACGCCGGCCGACGCGCTGTCCACGCCCGCGCTGCTGGCGCTGCCGGACAACCGCTTCACGAACGCCGAACTGCTGTATCGCATCTCGGCGCCGATCACGTGCCTGGTGCTGCTGCTGCTGGCAATCCCGCTCGGCTTCGTCAACCCGCGCGCCGGCAGCTCCGCGAACCTGATCCTCGCGCTGCTGATCTTTTTCACGTACAGTAATCTGTCGAAACTGTTCGAGGCCAGCGTCAAGCAGGGCAAGATGAGCTTCGGCCTGGCGTGGTGGCCGCTGCACGTGTTTGCGATCCTCGTCGTGGCCGCGCTGTTCGCGTGGCGCCTGAACGTCAACCACCGCTGGCATCCGCTCGCGCTGCTGGGCGCCTTCAAGCGCCGCCGCCTGCTGCGCGATGCGCGCAACGCCGGCGCCGCGCAGGAAGGCGCGCCATGAAGATCCTGCAGCGCTACTTCTTCGTCAACATCGCGCAAGCCGTCGCCTTCGTGCTCGTGGCCTTCCTCGGCCTGATCGCGTTCATGGACCTGACCCAGGAACTGCCGGCGGTCGGCAAGGGCGGCTACATGATCCAGCACGCGGTCCTGTACGTGCTGCTGCTCCTTCCCGGCCACGTGTACGAAACGATGCCCGTGGCCGCGCTGATCGGCACGATCTACACGATGGCGCAGTTCGCCCAGACGTCGGAATTCACGATCATGCGCGCGTCGTCGATGTCGACGCAGCAGGCCGGCGTCATCCTCGCCAAGATCGGCGTCGTGTTCGTCGCCGTCACCTTCCTCTTCGGCGAAGTGATCACGCCGCGCACGGCGCCGATCGCGGAACGCGTGCGCCTGTCCGCGAAGGGCGCGACCGTGTCGGCCGAATTCCGCTCCGGCATGTGGACCAAGGACACGATCCACGCGGACGGCGTGAAAGGCCCCGTGACGGGCTCGCGCTTCTTCAACGCGCGCCAGATCCGCCCGGACGGCCGGCTGGTCGACGTGCGCCTGTACGAGTTCGACAACGGCATGCGCATGCGCTCGCTGATCACGGCCGCCAGCGCCACGTTCAGCGGCAACAGCACGTGGCGCCTGAACGACGTCACGGAGACGCTGTTCGCCAACAGCCGCGAACTGCCGGCGCCGGACACGCCCGTCGCGGCCGGCCAGACCATCCAGAGCCGGTTCGGCCAGGACACGGCATCCGTCTCCACGCGCAAGGTCGCCAGCCTCGACCTCGTGTCCGAGATCACGCCCAAGATCCTGTCCGTGTCGCGCTCCGATCCGGCGCAGATGTCGGCCAACGAGCTGGCCGTGTACACGCGCCACCTGGCCGAGAACCGCCAGGAGACGGAGCGCTTCAAGATCGCGTTCTGGAAAAAGCTGTTCGATCCGCTCTCGATCTTCGTGCTGATGGCGCTCGCGCTGCCGTTCGGCTACCTGCACAGCCGCAGCGGCGGCGTGAGCCTCAAGATCTTCATCGGCATCATGATCGGCGTGAGCTTCCTTTTGATTAACTCGTTGTTTTCGCACTTGGGCATGTTGTCGACCTGGCCGGCCTTCGTGACGGCGGCCGCGCCCAGCCTGCTGTTCCTGCTGCTGGCGATCGGCGCGCTGCGCTGGGTGGAGAGACATTGATGGAAAAAGCACTCGTATTGTTCGCCCACGGCGCCCGTGCCGCCACTTGGGCCGCGCCGTTCCAGCGCCTGCGCGACCTGACCGCCGCGCGCCGTCCGGATTGCGCCGTCTCGCTGGCCTTCCTCGAGCTGATGACGCCGACCCTGCCCGACGAAGTACGCGCCCTCGTGGCGCTGGGCGCGCGCGACATCACCATCGTCCCGATCTTCCTGGGGCAGGGCGGCCATCTGCTGCGCGACCTGCCGCTGCTGCTCGACCAGTTGCGCGCCAGCCATCCGCAGGCGACGTTCCGCACGGTGCCGGCCGTCGGCGAGGACCCTGGCGTGCTCGCCGCCATGGCCGCCTATTGCGCGGGTGTGGCAGAAATACCAAGTTGAGTCGTTCGTTATCTGTGTTGTCGCCGATGCATCCATTCATGTCAATTTGATTGATTCGGCGACAAGGATTCGTTGGTTTTTGGCGCAGGGAACGCCGGGAAAATAATTCTTCATTGCATTTTAATTTGCCGTGAGGAATCATATGCGTTCAGGGTTGTTACCCGACACCGACGCCATGACCACTCCCACGACTTCCCTCTACGTCCGCCCGGGCTGGGCCAGCTCGGCCTGGAGCTACGCCGGCGTCACCGCCGTCGCCTTCGACATGTCGACCGCGCTGGGCCAGACGTTCGCGCGCGGCGCCATGCAGTACAGCCAGGACGGCGGCCACACCTGGATCGCCTACACGATGCCGGTCGACGCCCAGGGCGCCTACGTGGCGGCGGCGGGCACCATGTGGCGCTTCCAGGACAGCCTGGGCAGCGACGCGGCGGCGCCGGAAACGTTCAACGTCCATTACAAGATGGCGGACGGCAGCGTCGTCACGGCGGTGGACACCGTCTTCCCGGACAGCCAGCCCGTGGGCGCCGTCGGCAGCAACGACATCGTGTTCACGACGGCGCATGCGGGCGACGTCGTCGACGTCCTCCAGCCGATCGACACCGGCGACCAGACGGGAGGCCGCTGGGTGATCGACGGCCAGTCGCAGCCGGGACTGTTCGCCATCGACTACAACCCGGCCGTCGACACGAGCGCGCGGCTGGTCGTGGCCGACGCGGGCCTGCTGCCGGCCGACGGGCAGGCGGCCGCGGTGACCGTGCATTTCTACGACCGCTACCAGCTCGACACCAACGGCAATCCGATCGCGCAGTCGGGCGTCACGCAGACCCTGACCTATTCGATCGAAAACGGCACGACGAGCGACCTGCCCGGCTTCGGCAACGAATCGAAGGCCGGCGCCGCGCTGGACGCCTACGGTTCCTCCCCGGCGCTCGCGACGCTCTCGGGCGGGGGCTTCGTCGCCGTGTGGCACGGCCCGGACACGGCCGCCGGCGGCGCGGGCAGCGGGTTGTGGGCCCAGTTGCGCGACGCGGGCGGCAATGCGCTCGGCGCCGCGTTCGCACTGACGCCGGACGGCGACGCCAGCGTGGAAGGCCAGCCGGCCGTGAGCGCGCTGGCCGGCGGCCGCTTCGTCGTCGCCTACACGCTGAACGACGGCGGCGCGAACGAGATCGCCTACCGCGTCGTCGACGCGAACGGCAGCGCCGGCGCCGGGCATGTGCTCGATGCGGGCGCCAGCGGCGACGCGTCGATGCCGACCGTGGCCACGCTCGCCGACGGATCGTTCGCCGTCGGCTGGCGCAGCGGCGCCGCCGTGCACGTGCAGCAGGCCGCGGCGGACGGCAGCCTCATCGGCGCGCAGCAGGTCTACGGCGCGCTCGGTTCGGCCTACAGCCCGGCCGTGGCCGGCCTCAAGGACGGCGGCTACGTCGTCTCGTGGGGCGAGATCAACGACGGCAACGTCTACGCCGCATCGAGCCGCGCGCCGTCCGCCGTGTTCGTGGCGAGCGGCGACGGCTACGCGGCCAGCATCGCGACGGCCGCGCCGCTGCCGCACGTGACGGCGCTGGCCGACGGCGGCTTCGTCGTCGCGTGGGACAGCTATGCGAACGACCAGCTGGGGTTGTCGAACAGCGACATCTTCTTCCAGCGCTTCGACGGGAGCGGCAACAAGGCCGGCGCCGTCACGCAGGCGAACGTCGACTCGGGCGGCGGCCATGACGATGCCGACGTCGCGGCGCTGGCGGACGGTACGTTCCTCGTCGCCTGGCAGGGCGCCGACGGCGACGGCAACGGCATTTTCGGCCGCCGCTTCGGCGCGGACGGCACCGCCATCGATACGCAGGAATTCGCCATCAGCCAGCTGCGCAGCGGCGACCAGGCCAGCCCGGACGTGACGGCGCTGGCGGGTGGCGGCTTCGCCGGCGCCTGGGTGGACACGTCGGCATCCGGCGTCGCCATCGAGATGCGTACGCTGTCGGGCACGACCGGCACGACCGGCACGACCGGCACCATGACGACGATCCAGGGCGGCACGCAGACGGCGGGCGCGGGCGACGTCGCCACGGCGCCCGCGTCGCATCCCGTGACCAGTACGCCGGCGGCCAGCAGTCCCGTCGCCAGCGCGCCCGTGACCGGCACGTCCGCGACCGGCACGTCCTCGATTGGCACGTCCGCGACCGGCACGTCCGCGACCGGCACGTCCTCGACCGGAACATCCGCGACCGGGACGTCCTCGACCGGCACGTCCGCAACCGGCACGTCCGCGACCGGCACGTCCGCGACCGGCACGTCGGTGGACAGCGCGCCCGCGCCGGCGGCCGTCACGAGCCTCGCGTTCAGCGGCGCCACGCATGCGCTGGCCGCCGTGGCGGGCGAGAGCAAGGTGGCGGGACAGGGCGGCCTCGATACGCTCGTGTACGCGAGCGCGCGCGCCGGCGCGACCATCGTCGACGACGGCGGCAGCGTCTCGGTGACGGATGCGGCGGGCAACCACGCGATCCTGTCGAACGTCGAGCGCATCGCATTCAGCGACGGCATGGTCGCGCTGGACGTGCACGGCACGGCGGGCGAGGCCTATCGCCTGTACCAGGCTGCCTTCGACCGCACGCCGGACAAGGCGGGCCTCGGTTATTGGATCGCCGCGATGGACAAGGGCATGAGCCTGACGCAGGCGGCGGCCGGTTTTACCGGCAGCGCCGAATTCGCGAACCTCTACGGCGCGCACGCGAGCGATACGCAATTCGTGCAGGCGCTGTACCAGAATGTGCTGCACCGCGCCGGCGACAGTGCCGGTGCCGATTTCTGGATGCATGCGCTGGCATCGTCCGTGACGCGCGCCGACGTGCTGGCCAACTTCAGCGAGAGCACCGAGAACCAGGCCCAGGTCATCGGCACCATCCAGAACGGCATCGATTACCTGCACTGGGGCTGATACGACGGAAGTTTGCTGCGCATCATGCCCGCCGGCGGCCGGAGCATCGAGACTGCTCCGATGTCCGTTACCGCGTCGATCCGGCCATGCCCAGCAAGCTCGTCTCCCTGTTCGTCCGTCTCCGCACGGCCCTGCATCCGCTCAACCTGCTGCCGGCACCGCGTGCCTGGGTGGAGCTGCGCTGCGCGCGCCGCCTCGACCGCCTGGCGCGGCGCCTGCAGCGCATGCACGCGCGCATCGCGGTCATGCAGGACCACCTGGCCGGCAACGACGCGCCGGCCAGTCCCCCATCCGATGCCGACGGCAGCCTGCGTCGCATGCTGGCTGGCCTGCGTGCGGAATTGGCGCGGATGCGGTGCGACCTCGCGCTCTGGCATGTGCGCGAATGCGGGGGAGAGAGCGGCGCGCGGCTCGCGGCGGCGCTGGCGCGCCTGAACCGGATCGCGGTGGATACGCATGCGGCCGCGCTCAGGCTCGAGACCGAGCTGGAGGCGCGGGCGCGGGCGCGGTAGGGGCATTTGAGGCCGGGGGCCTCAAATGAAACGTGCCCACCTTGCGTTACCGCGACACATACGTTTGGTGGGCGGAGGACACCCACCAAGGCTTCAGAGGGTCTGGTGCGGCCGGTGGGCCATGGCCTCGCCGATCATGACGAGCACGGGACCGTGGGCCACGTCGAGGCCATGCGCCAGGTCGGACAACGTGAGCCGGCGCACGCGCTGGTCGCCCCGGCTGCAGTTTTCCACGACGACGACGGGCAGGTCCGGACGGCGCCCTTCGGCCAGCAGGCGTTCGGCGGTGGCGGCGGCTTCGCGGCCGCCCATGTACTGGACGAGGGTGTCCGTTTCCGGCAGGGCCGGATGGTCCGGCTGGTCGGGCGCCGTGCTGGACGTGAAGAAGGCGACGCTGCGCGCCACGCCGCGCTTCGTCAGCGGCTGCCGGGTCGCTGCTGCTGCGGCGACGGCCGTCGTGATGCCGGGGACCACGTCGACCTCGACGCCGGCTTCTTCCAGCGCGCGCAGTTCTTCGTCGGCGCGGCCGAACAGCATCGGGTCGCCGCCCTTCAGGCGCACGACGTGCCGGTAGCGCCGGGCGCAGTCGACGAGTTTGTCGTTGATGACGGTTTGCGCCGTCGACCGCTGGCCGGAGCGCTTGCCGACGGGGATCAGCTCGGCCTGCGGGCACAGCGCGAGCATTTCCGGGGTGACGAGGGCGTCGTACAGCACGACCTCGGCTTCCCCGAGCAGGCGTGCCCCGCGCACGGTAATGAGATCAGCGGCGCCGGGACCGGCTCCAATCAGATAAACCTTCCCCAGTACTGCCATGCCATCCCTTGTCGACAAAGTGTTACAAGACTTTTACAGCGTATCAGGGCCTCGGGAAACCGTAGCGCAGCAGGTTGATCGAGGCCCCACCACTTAAATGCGGATCATACCTGCGGCGACCGTTTGATGGGTGACTTCATCGATCAGGATGAAGGCGCCCGTCGCGCGGATGGCGTCGTAGGCGTCGGCGGCCAGCGGCTGCTGCACGGCCAGCTCGATCAGCGCGATATCGTTCAGCTTCAGGCCTTCGGACGGGTTGTCCACGGCATGGCGCGTCTGCGTGTTGACGTCGAGGATGGATTCGATGGCCTTCACCTTCGCCATGGTCTGGCGGGTGCCGTGCTTGATCCAGTACTTGCGGCGCACGTCCAGCGGTTCATCGGCCATCCAGCACACCTCGGCCTTCACCTGCTTGAGCAGCGTGGCCGGTTGCTCGCTGGGCGCCAGCACGTCGCCGCGCGAGATGTCCACGTGTTCGTTGAGGGTCAGCGTGATCGACTGGCCGGCGACGGCCTGCTGCAGCGGACCGTCGAACGTGAGGATTTCCTTGACGGTCGCGGCCTGGCCGGACGGCTGCACGAGGATCTTGTCGCCCACCGCCACCTTGCCCGATTCGACGCGTCCCATATAGCCGCGGAAGTCGTTGGCTTCGTGGCCGTTGTGGCGCGCCACCAGCTGCACGGGGAAGCGGAACGGCGCGGCGTGGGTCTCGTCGTACACCGACAGGCCCTCGAGCAGCTCGATCAGGGTCGGGCCTTCGTACCACGGCATGTTGTCGCCCTGCTCGACGACGTTGTCGCCGGCCAATGCCGACAGCGGGATCGCCGTGATGTCCTTCAGGCCCAGCGTGTCGGCGAACTTGCGGTACTCGGCGACGATGCGGTCGTACACGGTGCGGTCGTAGTTCACGAGGTCCATCTTGTTGACGGCGACGATCACGTGCTCGATCTGCAGCAGCTTGGCGAGGGTCGAGTGGCGCTTGGTCTGCACCAGCAGTTCCACGCTGCCGTCGTCACCCAGCTTCACCTTCGACACGTCGACGAGGATGATGACCGCGTCCGCGGTCGACGCGCCCGTCACCATGTTGCGGGTGTACTGCTCGTGGCCCGGCGTGTCGGCGATGATGAACTTGCGCTTCGGCGTGGCGAAATAACGGTACGCGACGTCGATCGTGATGCCTTGTTCGCGTTCGGCTTCCAGGCCGTCCGTCAGCAGCGACAGGTCGATCGTGTCGCCCACGGTACGCTTGTGCTTGGAGCGCGACACGGCGGCCAGCTGGTCGGCGAAGATGCCCTTGCTGTCGAACAGCAGGCGGCCGATCAGCGTGCTCTTGCCGTCGTCGACGGAGCCGGCGGTGATGAAGCGCAGCAGGCCGGCCTGGCCGCTCTGGTCTTTGTTGTGGTCCAATTTTTCAGTCATCGCGTTCATCAGAAATATCCTTGTTTCTTGCGCTTTTCCATCGAGGCTTCCGAGGTCTGGTCGTCCATGCGGGTCGCGCCGCGTTCGGTGATCTGGGTGATCGCCGTCTCGGCGATGATCGCGTCGACGGTCGATGCGTCGGATGCGACCGGGCACGTGCACGAGATGTCGCCGACGGTGCGGAAGCGCACGACGCGCGTCTCGACTTCCTCGCCGTCGCGGGGCGGGGTCAGCGGCGTCAGCGGCACGAGCAGGCCGTTGCGCGGGATCACCTGGCGCTCGTGCGCGAAATAGATCGGCGGCAGGGCCAGCTGTTCGCGGGCGATGTATTGCCAGACGTCGAGCTCGGTCCAGTTCGAGATCGGGAACACACGCATGTTCTCGCCCGGGTGCACGCGGGTGTTATACAGGTCCCACAGTTCCGGGCGCTGGGCCTTCGGATCCCACTGGCCGAATTCGTCGCGGAACGAGAAGATGCGCTCTTTCGCGCGCGCCTTTTCTTCGTCGCGACGGGCGCCGCCGATGCAGGCGTCGAAGCCGTATTCGGCGATCGTTTCCAGCAAGGTGACGGCCTGGGCGGCGTTGCGCGAATCCGTCTGCGGGTTGCGCAGGCGGACCGTGCCTTTCTTGATCGAGTCCTCGACGGAGCCGACGATCAGGCGTTCGCCCAGCTCGGCCACGCGCGCATCGCGGAAGGCGATCACTTCGTCGAAGTTGTGGCCCGTGTCGATGTGGACCAGCGGGAACGGGAATTTACCCGGGCGGAAAGCCTTTTCGGCCAGGCGCAGCAGCACCACGGAGTCCTTACCGCCCGAGAACAGCAGCGCGGGATTCGAGCATTCCGCGGCGACTTCGCGCAGGATGTGGATGGCTTCGGATTCGAGGGCGTCGAGGTGGCGCGCATTCACATCACTGAGTGCGAGCGGCGTATCGGAAAAAGTCGTCATGTTTACTGTGCCTGTCGATGTCTTGTTGGGCCCGCTCACGCGGCCACGGATTTGATTCGGATGAGCTTGCCGTCCACGAGGTGCAGGCCGCATTCCTTGGAGTCGGCGTTTTCCCACCACCAGCGGCCGGCGCGCACGTCCTCGCCCGGCTGGATCGCGCGGGTGCAGGGTTCGCAGCCGATCGACGGATAGCCGCGGTCGTGCAGGTCGTTGTACGGCACGTTATTGCCGCGGATGTAACCCCACACGTCCTCTTCGCTCCAGTCGGCCAGCGGATTGAACTTGGCCATGCCGTGCGCCGCGTCGTCTTCCTGCACGGGCAGGTCGAGACGGGTCGTCGACTGCGCGCGGCGCTGGCCCGTGATCCACGCCTTGTTGCCGGCGAGGGCGCGGCCGAGCGGCTCGACCTTGCGCACGTAGCAGCAGCCCTTGCGCATCTCGACGCTGTCGTAGAACGCGTTCAGGCCGTTCTTGGTCACGTACTCGTCGACCAGTTCCTGTTTCGGACGCATCACCTGGATGTCGTAGCCGTAATGGGCCTTGACCTTGTCGATCATGGCCAGCGTTTCCTTGTGCAGGCGGCCGGTCTCCAGCGAGAAGATGGTGATCGGCAGGCCGGCCTTCAAGATCAGGTCGGTCAAGACCATGTCCTCGGCCGCCAGGCTGGAAGCGAACACGGCGGGCGAAAATTCGCGCGCAATGCGCTCCAGGATGCCGCGGGTCTCGTTCACCCGCGCGTTCAGGTCGCTCATGGGTTTCCTTGTTTGCTCGTCAGATGCCGGCGCCGACGTCGCTGTGCTCGGGCAGTGCGCCGCGCGGGTGGCGGCGGAACAGCGGCAGTGCGTTGTCGACGGATGCCTGGTAGGTCTCGGAAAAGACCGTCAGGCCCTTCAGTGCGTCGTGGATGTTGCGGTCCTGGCGCGTCGCGTAGGCGTTGAAGCCGCAGCGGACCATCTGGAACAGCTGGTCGCGCAGCACGTCGCCGATCGCGCGCAGTTCGCCCTGGTAGCCGAGGCGCTTGCGCAGGTTGTAGGCGATCGAATAGCCGCGCCCGTCGGAGAACTTCGGGAAGTCGACGGCGATGACGGCGAACTGGTCGAGGTCGTCCTTGACCGTGTGCGCCAGCTCGTCGGAGGCGAACCAGATGCCGATTTCCTTGCGCGCCGCGCGGGCAGCCAGTTGCGCGCGCTGGGCCAGCCAGACTTTCAGCGGGACGATGATCTTGCCGGCCGGGACGTCGACGCTCTCGGGCGCCGCGTCGTCGACGAGTTTCAGGACGCTCCAGTCGTCGTCGACCACTTCGCGGTGCTTGATGATCTGCTTGTGCGAGTGCAATTCGAAATTAGGCATATTCGTCTTCCCCAACCAGTTCGCCGGCCGGGATCGGCGTGGCATACACATGTTCCTTGAACGGCGCGATACCGAGGCGCTGCGCCACGTCGACGAAGCGTTCGCCGTCGACGCGGTTCTTCACGTACACCTCCAGCAGGCGGCCGACGACTTCCGGCATCTGCGTTGCCGAGAACGACGGGCCGATGATCTTGCCGATGGCCGATTCGTTGCCCTGGGCGCCGCCGATCGACACCTGGTACCACTCGGAACCGTCCTTGTCCACGCCCAGCACGCCGATATGGCCCACGTGGTGGTGGCCGCAGGCGTTGATGCAGCCGGAGATGTTCAGTTCGATGTCGCCGATGTCGTGCTGGAAGTCGAGGTTGTCGAAACGCTCGGCGATGGCGGCCGCGATCGGGATCGATTTCGCGTTCGCCAGCGAGCAATAGTCGCCGCCCGGGCACGAGATCATGTCGGTCAGCAGGCCGATGTTCGGCGTCGCGAGGCCGCGGGCCTTGGCCTGCTGCCAGACTTCGAACAGCTTCGATTGCTCGACGTCGGCCAGCACGAGGTTCTGCTCGTGCGTCACGCGCAGTTCGTTGAAGCTGTACTTGTCGGCCAGGTCGGCCACGAAATCGATCTGCTCCGCGGTCGCGTCGCCCGGCGGCACGCCGGTCTTCTTGAGCGACAGCACGACGGACGCATAGCCCGGCACCTTGTGCGGCTTGACGTTGCGCTGCAGCCAGTTGGCGAACGCTTTATCGCCGGCGTGTTCCGTGCGCGGATCGATGTTCGGCAGGGTCAGGTAGGGCTTCGGATTGAACCACTGGGCCACGCGCTCGACTTCCTCGTGGGTCAGCGTTTCCGGACCGTCCTTGAGGTCGGCGAATTCGGCCTCGACCATGCGCGCGAATTCCTCGGCGCCCACGGCTTTCACGAGGATCTTGATGCGGGCCTTGTACTTGTTGTCGCGGCGGCCGAACTGGTTGTACACGCGCATGATCGCTTCCGTGTACGTCAGCAGGTGCTGCCAGGGCACGAAGTCGTTGATCACGCTGCCCAGGATAGGCGTACGGCCCAGGCCGCCACCGACCATGAACTTGAAGCCGACTTCGCCCGCGTCGTTGCGCACGGCCGTCAGGCCGATGTCGTGGACGGCGATGGCGGCGCGGTCTTCCACGGCGCCATTGATCGCGATCTTGAACTTGCGGGGCAGGGCGATGAATTCGGGGTGGAACGTGCTCCACTGGCGGATGATCTCGGCGTACGGGCGCGCATCAACGAGCTCGTCGGCCGCGACGCCGGCGAATTCGTCCGTCGTGGTGTTACGAATGCAATTGCCCGACGTCTGGATCGCGTGCATCTCGACCGAGGCGAGGTCCGCCAGGATGTCCGGCGTCTGCTCCAGCTCGATCCAGTTGAACTGGATGTTCTGGCGCGTCGTGAAGTGGCCATAGCCGCGGTCGTACTTGCGCGCGATGTGCGCGAACATGCGCATCTGCGCCGTCGACAGCAGGCCGTACGGGACGGCGATGCGCAGCATGTAGGCATGGCGCTGCATGTACAGGCCGTTCTGCAGGCGCAGCGGCAGGAATTCTTCTTCGGTCAGCTCATCGGCGAGACGGCGCCGTACCTGGTCGCGGTACTGGGCGATGCGTTCACGCACGATGAGGTGGTCGTATTGGTCGTAACGGTACATGTTCAAGATCCTTAGGAGCGGGCCAATGCTGACCCTTCTCTGGGGAAACCTGCTGCGCGTTGCAGTTCCGGTGGGGGCGCCTCGCCCTGCGATGCGCGTTGTACTGAAGTACAGCTGCGCTTCTCAGCCAGAACTGCTGCCGCTCGCGACGGTTTCAAGCTCGGTAAACTATCCCGAATATTAATAAAATCCAGCTATATTCCAAACGACGGAGAATTTATTTGCTTATATGAGCCTGCGGTATAAGCAAGCTTGTAAAATGCGGGATCGGATTGACAAGATAAGGGCAATGAACCTACACCAACTACGTTTCGTGCGCGAAGCGGTCCGCCAGAATTTCAATTTGACCGACGCCGCCAAGGCGTTGTTCACGTCGCAACCCGGGGTATCGAAAGCCATCATCGAGCTGGAGGAAGAGCTTGGCGTCGACATCTTTACCCGCCATGGCAAGCGCATCCGCGGCCTGACGGAGCCCGGCCGCCTCGTCCTGGAGTCGGTCGAGCTGGTCATGCAGGAGATCGACAGCCTCAAGCGCATCGGCAAGGAATACGCGGCCCAGGACAGCGGCAGCTTCACCATCGCCACCACGCACACGCAGGCGCGCTACACGTTGCCGAAGGTCGTGCAGGCCTTCATGCAACGCTATCCGAAGGTCAGATTGTCTTTATTGCAAGGTAATCCGCGCCAGATCGCCGAGATGGTCAAGAACGACCAGGCCGACCTCGCCATCGCGACGGAATCCATCGCGGCCGTCGACGGCCTGATCACGTTGCCGTGTTACCAGTGGGAACACGTCCTCATCGTGCCGCCCGACCATCCGCTGACGAAATCGAAGGCGATTTCGCTGGAAGAGATCGCGGGCTACCCGCTGATCACGTACGACGCCGCGTTCGCCGGCCGCAGCAAGATCGACCACGCGTTCGAACTGCGCAACCTCAAGCCGGACGTACTGCTGGAAGCCATCGACGCCGACGTCATCAAGACCTATGTGGAACTGGGCATGGGCATCGGCATCATCGCCGGCATGGCGTTCGACCCGGAGCGCGACCGCAGCCTGCGCGCGATTCCCGTCGGCCATCTGTTGGGCATGAACGTCTCGCGCGTGGCCGTCAAGCAAGGCGCCTACCTGCGCAGCTACATCTATACCTTCATCGAACTGCTGGCGCCCACGCTCAACCGCAAGATGGTCGAATCGGCCATGCGCGGCACCAGCGACAATTACGAGCTCTGATATGAATCGCAAGAATGATCCGGTCGCGCGCTACTACGCGAGCAGCACGCAGGCCGCCGACGCCGCGCTTTCGCGGGCGGAACGCGCCAATGACCTGTCCCAGGTGCGCGAACGCATCGCCCCCCTGGTGCGCGGGCAGACCGTGCTGGAACTGGCCTGCGGCACCGGCTACTGGACCGAAGTGATCGCCGCGACGGCGGACAAGGTGCTGGCCACCGACATCCTCGACGAGATGCTGGACCGGGCGCGGCGCCGCCCCTTCCCGGAGGGCAAGGTCGCGTTCCGGCGCGTCGACGGCCTCGACCTGCCGGACGACCTGGGAACGTTTTCCTGCGTCTTCATCGGTTTCTGGTGGTCGCACCTCAAGCGCGACGAGCAGGATGCGCTGCTGGCGCAACTGCGCGCGCGCCTCGGCCACGACGTCACGCTGATCCTGCTGGACGACGTGTATGTCGAGGGCAGCAGCACGACGGTCGCGCGCACGGATGCGCAGGGCAATACGTATGAAATCGTCGCGGCGCCGGATGGCGAGCGGTTCGAACTGCCGAAGAGTTACCCGGCCGACAGCGCGCTGCGCAAGCGGCTCGGCGGCGCGGTGCGCGAGATCCGGATCGAGCGGTTGACCTATTACTGGATGCTGACCTGCCGGCTCAAATGACGTTTGCCGGCTGCAAACGTATGCGTGGGCACGGGGTGCCCACCCTACGATTCGATGCTGCCGCAGCGTTGCGTTTGAGGCCGGGGGCCTCAAACGCAACGTGCCCACGCGGATGGCGACGTGCTTAGAACGTGTGACGCATGCCCACGGTGAACACCGACGGATCCGCGCCCAGCGACGTCGCGGCCGGCGCGAGGCTGTTCGAACCCGAGTTCAGGCCGAAGGTGGCCAGGCCGTTGTTGTTCAGGCTGGCGTACGACGCGTACAGGTTCGTACGCTTGGACAGCGAGTAGCTGTAGGCCAGTGCCCAGGCATTGCCCTTGGCGCCGTTTTCCAGCTTGTTCTGCTGCACGTTCACGTAGACCTTGCTCGGGCCGAACGGGTAGCCGGCGCCCAGGTTGTACTGCTTGAACTTGTTGTTCGCGCCGTCCGGATCGGCCGACAGGTAGTTGGCCTTGATCTCCAGGCCGCCGGCTTCCGCGAACTTGTACGCGACGCCGGCGCCGTATTCCTTGTCGTCGCCCGACGACACGCGCTTGTACGTCTGGTAGGCGGCGCCCAGGTACAGGTCGCCCTGCTTGAATTCGGCGCCGATACCCTTCAGGTCGCCCGACGGACCGGTGCTCTTTTCGCCGGCCGAGTAGGCGGCCAGCAGGTCGAAGCCATTGAACGAGGCGCTCTTGTAGTTGACCGAGTTGGCCAGGCGGCGGGTCACGCGGCCCGAACCGAAGCCCGACAGGTTGCTGCCGTAGAAGCCCTGGCCGAATTCGTCGGTCGCGCCGCCGACGGCGGCGATCGGCGAGTATTCGCGGCCCAGCGTCACGGTGCCGAACGCGCCTTCCAGGCCGACGACAGCGCGGCGCTGGAACAGGCCGGCCGAGTCTTGCGCGCCGGTGTCGACGGCCACGCCCGCCTCCAGGTTGAAGATGGCCTTGAGGCCGTTGCCCAGGTCTTCCGTGCCGCGGAAGCCGAAACGGCTGCCCGACAGGTCGCCCGACTGGACGCGGGTCTGGCGGCCTTCCGGACCACCGGTGTCGGCGGACTCGACGGCGGCGTCGACGACGCCGTACAGCGTCACGTTAGTCTGGGCTTTTGCGAACAGCGGGGCAGCGGCGATCAGGGTAGCAACCGAGGCGGCGGCCAGGCGTTTGACTTGCATTCAGGTTTCTCCAATAAGATGTCGTTCGACTCAAGCGATGTCGTTATCACTTGCTTGATCGGCACGAATCTTATCGAAGCGATATGTCGATTTGATGACACGGTGAAATGTTGTAGTGTTACCACACTTGCGATGTCATCAAGATGTGACCACGTCGTTACACGAGATGGTCGTGCAGCGGCAGCACGATGTCGACGCGGGTCCCCTGCGGTTCGTCGGCGCCGATCGTGATCTCGCCCTTCATGGCCCAGACCCGCTCGCGCATGCCGATCAGGCCCAGAGATTCCGCCTTTTCCATGTCTTCCGGGCGGATCCCGCGGCCATCGTCGCGGATCGTGATGAGCAGGTCGCTGTTCAGCCGGAACAGGTTCATCATGACGCGCGTCGCTTCCGCATGCCGCGCGATGTTCGTCAGCGCCTCCTGCACGATGCGGAAGATCGCCGTGCTGGCCGCGTCGTCCAGCCGCAGCTCGGCCTCGTCCGCCAGCAGGGTGGTGGGGATGGCGTAGCGCTCGACGAAATCGTCGCGCAGGCCTTGCAGGGCGAAATACAGGCCGCCTTCGTCGAGCGCGCGCGGGCGCAGGTTGGTGGCGATGCGGCGCAGCGAGGTGATGGCGGTGAGCAGGTTGTCTTCCATGCCGCGCATCAGGCGCAGGCTGTCGCCCGGCGTGCCGTCGGCCTGTTGCAGCAGGGTGAGGTCCATGCGCAGCGAGGCAAGCAACTGGCCGAGGTCGTCGTGCAGTTCGCGCGCGATGTGGGTGCGCTCTTCTTCGCGGATGGTCTGCAGGGCGGCGGACAGCTGGCGCAGCTGGTCGTTCGAGCGGCTCAGTTTTTCCTGCACGCGGCGGCGTTCGCTGACGTCGCGCATGACCACCGTATAAAACGGCGCGCCGGCGTTGGCGCGCGAGATCGAGCCCTCGATCGGGAAGCGCTCGCCGTCGCCGCGCACGCCCGTGACGGCGTAATCGGTGGCGCGGCGGCCGGCGCGGCCGCTGCCGGGACGGAAAAAATCGACGGGTTCGGTGGTGGCGCCCGCCGCCTGGGTGGGGCCTTCGATGTAGTGGCCCAGCGGGCTGCCCACCATCCGCTCGACGCTGGTGCCGAACAGCGCGGCCGCGGCCGGGTTGGCCATGACGATGGTGTTCGACTGGTCGGCGGAAATGATGGCTTCGCTGACGTGGTTGACGATCTGACTGCTGGCCGGCACGGTGTCGGGCTCCCCATGAGCGCGCCTTCCCGGCCAGCGGCCGGCCGCGAGCCCGGTCAGGAACCAGGCCGCGGACCTGCCGGAAACGCGGGGGCGGCGCGGTCGTTTCATTCGAGAATGCTGGATAGAAAACGACCCGCTGGGCGGGTCCGGCATCTACCTTACCCGCCATGCAAACGTCCGGCTTGATGCCCGACAATCGGGCCGGCGTGCCTACATCTGCTTGAAGAGGTGCAGGAAGCTGCGGCTGACCTCGAGCTTGTCGGAACGGCCCTTGATCAGCACCAGATGGCGGCCGCGGATGTCGCGCGTGACGCCTTCGATGGCGTTGACGTTGACGAGCGTGGCGCGGTGGATCTGCCAGAACAGCGCCGGATCGAGCTCGTCGGCCAGGTCGCGCACGGGCTTGCGGATCAAGGCCTCGAATTTCTCGGTCTGGACGCAGGTATATTTTTCGTCCGAACGGAAGAACAGGATTTCCTCGACGGGAATCATGCGCAGGTCCTGGCCGATGCTGGCCTGGATCCATTGCAGGTATTTCGGTTTCGGCGCCGCGATCTTTTCGGCCAGCTGGGACAGCATGGCCGTGACCGTGTCGCTGACGTCGACGGACGCGCTGGCGGCCCGCGCCGGCGTCGCCAGCCGTTCCTTGAGGCGCTCCACGGTGATCTTGAGGCGCTCCGGCTCGGGCGGTTTCAGCACGTAGTCGATGGCGCCGCGCTCGAACGCTTCCACGGCGTACTGGTCGTACGCGGTGACGAACACGACCTGGCTGGCGTCGCCGATGTCGCGCGCCGCTTCCATGCCCGTCTTGCCCGGCATGCGGATGTCGAGGAAGGTCAGGTCGGGATGCAGCTCGTCGACCAGTTGCACGGCCTCGTCGCCGTTCTTCGCCTCGCCGACGATTTGCAGGTCCGGCCACACCTGGGACAATCGGGTACGCAGCAGGTCGCGCATCAGTCTTTCGTCATCGGCAATGATTGCGGTAGGCATGGTTGGATCGGGGCAGTGTCGGAGTGTCGATTATTCAACGAATTGTCG
This sequence comes from Massilia luteola, assembly GCF_034420155.1. NCBI lineage: Bacteria > Pseudomonadati > Pseudomonadota > Betaproteobacteria > Burkholderiales > Oxalobacteraceae > Massilia > Massilia luteola. The sequence goes on along the minus strand of NZ_JAXOFN010000004.1, from coordinate 93,941 downwards.
GTACAAGCAATACCCGGAATGATTACTTGGGTGCAAGCTGGTAAGGTACGTCGATGGTCGCGATCACGCCGCTCGGGCTGTTGGCCGCGATGTGGAGCTGGCCGCCGTCGCCATGCAGCAGTTTCAGGCGTTCGCGGATGTTCGACAGGCCCAGGCCAGTACCCTTGCTGGGCACGACGCCGAAGCCGACGCCGTCGTCCGCGACCGTCACGCGCAACCTGCTGTCGACCACTTCCGCCGAGACGGCCAGGCGGCCGCCCTCGGGCTTGCATTCGAGGCCGTGCTTGATCGCGTTCTCGACCATCGATTGCAGCATCATCGGCGGAAACGCGGCGCTGCGCAGGCCCTCCGGTACGCGCAGCTCGACCGTCAGGCGCTCTTCCATGCGCATCTTGAGCAGGTCGAGGTAGGACTTGACCATGTCGACTTCGCGCCCCAGGTTCGTGACGAGGTTGTTGTCGCGCATCTGCGGCAGCACCGCGCGCAGGTATTGGATCAGGGTGCGCTGCATGGCGGAAGCGCGCGGCGGATTGGTTTCGATCAGGTGTTCGACGGACGCCAGCGTGTTGAACAGGAAGTGCGGCTCGACTTGCGCCTGCATGGCCTGCATCTTGGCCTCGGACAGCTGGCGCTGCATCGACTCGCGCTCGGCGGCCGCCGTCGCGGACTGCATCTCGGCCTCCGCGCGCTTCTTGCCGCCCACGAGCGCCTTGGTGCCGAACAGGGCGAGGATCAGGAGCCAGACGAAGCTCGTGAACCACGTCGACGCCTGCTTGTGGTAGCTGCGCGCCTTGGCCTCGGCCGCGTCGTCGACCGCCGCCTCGATGGCATTCGACAATTCCTCGCCGATCTGCGGCGGCAGGTCGATGTGGACTTCCTCGCCGTTCGCGCCGCGGACGGTCTTCGCGACCGGGTGGCCGGCCTTGCCCGCGGCGGGGGCGGGCGGGGCGGGGGGCGCCGGCGGCGCGGGTACGGCGGGCTCCACCGGCTCGACGCTGTCGGCCGCCCGGTCCGCCGCATCCGCCGCTTTTTCCGCGGCGGCAGTTGCTTCATCGGCCCTGGCTTGCGCCTCGTCGCTCTTGCCGGCGGCCGCGGCACGGGCGGCGGCCGCCGCCTTCGCCGCCGCGTCCGCCTTGGCGGCTTCGACTTCCGGATTGATCGTGATCGTGCCGCGCCGGCTGTTCTTGCCGGGATTGATGTGGATGCCGCTGTCGTCGATCGTCACGGTCGGCTCGGGCGGGCGTTGCTTGTGGTTCGTGAGCGCGATCTCTTCTTCGCTGCCGGAGAACAATTCGTCCTGCAGAATCTTGCCTGAGACCAGCATCAGCGCGGCGAACAGGAAAAATTTCCACCACGAGAGTTGCGTCACCCACGTGGCGACCGCATCGAAGACACGGTACAGCACCGACAGGGTGTTCGAGAAGGCTTGCTGAGTAGAACGCCGTGTTTGCATGAAGCTGATCTTTATCAAAGGGTGCGCCGAGTGTAACCGCTGGCACAGTGGGCGACCACTGTTGGGATGTTGCAACTTTAGTTGTTGGCCGCGCGCGCTGCCACCTGTTTGCGACAGCCTGCACGTTTCGGGTCCTGGAATGCACAGGTTCATGACACCGTGATGACGTATAGAAAAACTGTTAAATCGCAATATTGCGCGGTATGATGGACGACGTCCTGGCTGCGCCAGCCCATCCGTCATTTGCGACATGAAAGGGGTTTGCCGATGTCTGCCGTTCTTCAGCGTTACCGTCTCGTTACCCGCAGCGATTTCGACGGCCTCGTCTGCGCCGTTCTCCTCAAGCACCTGGACCTGATCGACGAGATCCTGTTCGTCCACCCGAAAGACATGCAGGATGGCAAAATCGCCATCAGCACGCGCGACATCACGACGAATCTGCCTTACGTTGCCGGAGCGCACCTGGCGTTCGATCATCACCTGTCGGAAACGATCCGCAACACGGGCCAGCGCGACAACCACGTGATCGATCCCAAGGCGCCGTCGGCCGCGCGGGTCGTGTACGACTACTACGGCGCCACGCGCGCCTTCCCGGCCGCCTGGCGCGACATGATGGACGCCGTCGACAAGGGCGACGCGGCCCGTTTCACGCGCGAGGAAGTGCTCGATCCGACGGGCTGGAACCTGCTGAATTTCCTGATGGATGCGCGCACGGGACTGGGCCGCTTCCACGACTTCCGCATCTCGAACTACCAGCTGATGATGGACTTGATCGATTACTGCCGCAACCACGGCATCGACCAGATCATGCAGCTGCCGGACGTGCAGGAGCGCACCCGGCTGTACTTCGAGCACAGCGAGCAGTGCAAGGCGCAGATCCGGCGCTGCGCCCGCGTCCACGGCAACCTCGTCGTCCTCGACTTGCGCGGCGAGCCCGTGATCTATGCGGGCAACCGGTTCATCATCTATGCGCTGTTCCCGGAGACGAACATCTCGATCCACGTGCTGTGGGGCCTCAAGAACCAGAACACCGTGTTCGCGACGGGCAAGTCGATTCTCAACCGCACGTCGAAGACGAATATCGGCGCCCTGATGCTGGAATACGGCGGCGGCGGGCACGAGAATGCGGGCACCTGCCAGGTGTCGAACGACATGGCGGAGGATGTGCTCGGCGCATTGATCAAGCGGATCTCGAGCGAGGGATAAGGCTGCGGACCCACATGGTGGGCACCCCGTGCCCACGCGGACGTCATGCCGGCAGCTGTTCCTCCAGCATCCGCTGCGCCGCTTCCGCCGCCAGCGGCCCGCTGAACCAGGTGCCCTGGAACTGGTCGCAGCCATGCGATTCCAGGAATTCCAGCTGGGGCCGTGTTTCCACGGCCTCGGCCACCACCGCCATGTTCAGGTTGTGCCCGATGTCGATCAGGCTCTTGGCGACGGCCTGGCCGCCGTTCATCAGCGCCTGGATCGTGCCCGACGCCAGCTTGACCTGGCTGGCCGCCAGCTGCTGCAGGTAGCCGAGGTCGCAGAGGCCGGCACCGAAGCCGTCGACGGACAGGCCCACGCCCAGCGTGTGCAATTGGTCGGCCAACTCTCGCCCCAGGGTGGGATTGCGGATCAGCCCGTCGATGCGCAGGTCGAGCTGCAGGCTGTGCGGCGGCAGCCGGTGGCGCGTCAGGCGGTCGGCCAGGCAGGCGAGGAAGCCGGGTTGGCAGTACTCGCGGTGCGAGACGTTGATGGTGACGGGCACGTCCTCGAATCCCGCCGCGCGCAGCTTGGCGGCGAAGGCGCAGGCATGGTCGAGCACGCGCTGGCCGATGGGGACGATCACGCCGCTTTCCTCGGCTTCGGCGAGAAAGCGGGCAGGGGGCAGCACGCCCTGGTCGGGATGGCGCCAGCGCAGCAGCGCCTCGAAGCCCGCGACCCGGTTGCCGTTCACGGTGACGCGCGGCTGGTACAGCAGGAACAGCTCGTCGTTGTCGAGCGCGTCGCGCAGGGCCAGTTCGATGCGGTGCCTGGCCTCGGTGGTCGATTTCATGTCGGCCGAGAAGAAATGGACATCGTTGTGGCCGCTGCCCTTGCCGTGGTACATGGCGAGGTCGGCCGCGCGCACGAGCTCCGCCGCGGTGTTGCCGTCGTGCGGATACAGCGACACGCCGACGCTGGCGCCGACGGGGATTTCGCGGTTGTTGAACGCGACGGGAATCGCGAAGCTCTGGCGCAGGCGGTCGACCATGCGCAGGGTGAAGCGCAGCGACGGCTGGTTGGCGAGGATCAGCACGAACTCGTCGCCGGACATGCGCGCCACGGTGTCGCTGTCGCGCACCGACGCCTGCAGGCGGCGCGCCACGACCTTGAGCACGACGTCGCCCGCCTCGTGGCCGAACGTGTCGTTGATGGCCTTGAAGCTGTCGAGGTCGATCAGCACCGTGGCCACCAGCGACTTGTGGCGCTGGGCCAGGTGCAGCGCCTGTTCCAGCCGGTCCCACAGCAGGTTGCGATTGGCCAGGCCCGTCAGCGCATCGTGGTTGACCTCGTGTTCCAGGTGCGCCGTGCGCAGCATGGTCGCGGTGACGTCCGTGATGACGCCGATGTAGTGGGTGACGGTGCTGTGGTCGTCCTGCACGGGTGTGATGCTCAGCTCGTTCCAGAACACTTCGCCGTTCTTGCGCAGGTTGCGCAGCACGACCTTCGCGCCCACGCGCGCCGCGATCGCTTCGCGCAATTGGGCGCGTTCGCCGAGGTCCATGCCGGGCGCGGCCATGAAGCGCGGGTCCGTGCCCATGATCTCCGCCGCGGGGTAGCCCGTGATGCGCTCGAAGGCTGGATTCACATATTCGATGACGCTCTGGCCGCTGTCCAGCCGGGTGATCACGATGCCGTTGCTGGCCGCGTGCAGGGCGCGCTCGCGCAGGCGCAACTGCTGTTCGCGCGCGCGCCGTTCGGTGATGTCCACGCCCATGCCGAGCAGGTATTCGCCGCCGTCGCAGCGCACCCGCGTGCCGCACAGCACCATGGGAATGTCGCGTCCGCTCCTGGAGACGTAGTCCACCTCGAGCCTGGCTTCGTCACCGGTCGCAAAGATCTGGTCGATGGCTGCGGACACGGTCGCGCGTTCCCCCATGTCGATCAGGTCCAGCGCGCGCGTGGCGCCCAGCTCGTCGGGGGACAGCTCGGTGACGCGCTCGAGGTTATGGTTCCAGAGCACGAAACGGCCGTCGCGGTTGATCGCGTAAAACGTGCCGGGGAACATGTCGACGATGGCGGACAGCGGTGTGCGCGCCACGCGGTCCGCTTCCGTCCCGCCCCGTTCGCGGCCGGTGGCGACGGCGACGGCGCAGCCGTGCGGCTTGCCGTCGCCGTCGAACTGGGGTGCCAGGGTCAGCGTGCCTTCCAGCACGCGGCCGTTCGCGCAGTGGAGGTCGACGTGCAGTTCGGCGCCTTCGGCGTGGCCCGCGACGGCGCTCCAGCCCGCGCTCCAGACGTCGCGCCCGGCCGGCGTGAACAAGGTCGTGATGGGACGGCCGAGGATCTGGCCGGCCGGGACGCCGAACAGCGCTACGCAGGCATCGTTCCAGGCCTGGATGGTGCCGGTCCCGTCGGTGAGGAAGACGCAGCGGCTGGGCGGTTCGGGATCGGACATGCCACCCTCTGTCTCGTGATTGGTATCCGTTGGACAGTGCGGACGGGCTTCCGTTCCGTGCGGGCTCTTGATATGAAAACGGCGCGCCGAGGCACGCCGTTCGTTTGGGTCGTGTCAGCCCGTCAGGCCGCCGCTTCCTGGCGCGGCGGCAGTGCGACCTGGTTGTCCACGCTGAACTGGTAATCCTTGAACACGTGTTCGGCGGACAGGATCTGGTACGTGCCGTCGGACAGCTTGTGCGTCGTGTCCTTCAGGCGGTACGTCGTCGAGCCGCACGTCCAGCAATTGAAGTTGCGCATGTGCGTGCACAGGCAGGTCTTGTCGAATACCTGGATGTTCTTCTGGCCGGGATTCGCCTGCACTTCGCGATTGTACGAATTGATGTAGGCGCAATTGCCCGTTGCGTCCAGCAGGTAGCCGTACGATTCGCAGCCGGGGCGGATGCCCGAGCCGATCGCCGGCGTCTGCTTGAGCATGCGCATCGGATAGCCCGTCGGCGAGACGCCGTTGACGATGATGTCTTCCTCGCTGGCGCGGAAGTATTCCTGCTTGACCGTGTCCGGCAGGCCGCATTCGTGGGTCACCGTGAAGCGCGTCGCCACCTGCACGCCGCCCGCGCCTTTTTCCAGGAACGACACGGCGTCGCTGCCCGTGAAGATGCCGCCGGCCGCGATCAGGGGAATGTCGAGCTGCTCGGCCTTCAGGTAGGCATGGATCTCGTCCATGATCGTGTGCAGGTCGTAGTCCTTCCAGTCTTCCATGCCGAAGCCGAGGTGGCCGCCGGCCAGCGGGCCTTCGACGATGATGTAGTCCGGGTTGCGGTTCAGGCGCGAGACCTTGCGGAGGAACAGTTGCAGCGCGCGGACGGACGAGACGATGATGCCCAGCTTGGCGTCGCGGAAGCGCGGATGGTCCTTGATGAGTTCGAACGAGCCCAGGTGCAGGCCGGCCGACATCGTGATGCCGTCGATGCCCGCGTCGAGCGCCGCCGACAGACGCGTACGCAGCGTTTCCTTCGGCGCATTCATCGTCAGCTTTTCCATGCAGTTCACGAAGATCAGGCCATCGCCCTTCTTGGCCGCCATCGTCGCGCCCACGTGCAGGCGGGTCGCCTCGGCCAGCCGTTCGAGGTCGAACTGGACGACCGACTTGTCCATATTGTTGATGTTGAACTTGTAGAGCTTGGTCTTTTCCTTGACGAAGCTGGTGTCGAACTTGCGGTCCGACACGTCCGGCACCATCGCATCGGAAATGTGGCCGATACCGCCCAGCCGCGCAGCTTCCAGCGCCAATTCCGACGTGGAAATGTCCACGCCCATTCCGCCGATCATGATGGGCACGTATTCCTTGCTGCCCAAACGCAGGCGGAAATCATCAACACGTTTCATTGCTATCCTTAAACTACCGGGGGCCTCGACCCTGGACGATCTTGTTATCTTTGTTTATATGGCAACGCCGCGGACGGCGTGTTCGCGCACCCCGCATTCTACCCCACGCGGGGTCGCCCGAGAGCACCATTTGCCGCACGGTCGTGCGGCCCTGGGGAAGCGGTGGTCAGTCGCGGAAGTTGTTGAATTCCAGCGGCAGGTCCTTGACGTCCTTGCGCAGCAGGGCGATGGCTTCCTGCAGCGTGTCGCGGTCCTTGCCCGTCACGCGCACGGTCTCGCCCTGGATCGACGCCTGCACCTTCATCTTGCTTTCCTTGATGAGCTTGGTGATCTTCTTCGCGTCTTCCGTCTCGATGCCGTTGCGCACCTTGAGCACCTGCTTGACCTTGTCGCCGCCGATCTTCTCGATCTTGCCTTCGTCGAGGAAGCGCACGTCGACCTTGCGCTTCGTCATCTTGTTCAACAGCACGTCGCGCACCTGGCCGAGCTGGAAGTCGGAGTCGCCGAACACGGTGATCTCGCGCTCCTTCTGCTCGACCTTGGCCGAGCTGCCCTTGAAATCGAAGCGAGTGCCGATTTCCTTGTTGGATTGCTCGATGGCGTTCTTGACTTCGACCATGTCTGCTTCGCAGACCACATCAAACGATGGCATTGTGTTTTTTCCTTTGTCTTGCACAGTGATGAATAGCGATATTGTAACCAACAACGCGCGCGCCACTATAATGCGCCAAACACTTCCCGCCTCAGCCATGCCAGCCGACCTGCCTTTATCGTTCGACGTCCCCCTCGACGCCTTCAACACGTTCCGCATTCCCGCGCGCGCCAGGCGCTACCTGCGCGTGACGGATCCGGCCCAGCTGGCCCTCGTCGCAGCCGACCCCGCACTGGCCGCGCTGCCGCGCCTCGTGCTCGGCGGCGGCAGCAACCTGCTGATCGCGCACGACGAGGTCGACGCCCTCGTGCTGCACATGGCGCTGGCCGGCAAGGAGATCGTCGGCACGACCGATGATGCCATCCTCGTGCGTGCCCGCGCGGGCGAGAACTGGCATGGCTTCGTGGAATGGACGCTGGAGCAAGGCCTCGGCGGCCTGGAGAACATGGCGCTGATCCCGGGGACGGTCGGCGCCTCGCCCATCCAGAACATCGGCGCGTACGGGGCCGAAGTCAAGGACAGCTTTCATTCGCTGACCGTCTTCGATTTCGCCGCCGGCACGACGCGCACGATGGACGCGGCCGCCTGCCGCTTCGGCTACCGCGACAGCGTGTTCAAGCATCCGGAAGGCAGCGCGCTCGTCGTGCTGGACGTGACCTTCGCGCTCCCGCGCGCGTGGACGCCCAACGTGCGCTACGCGGAACTGGCGCAGGCCGTGCAGGGCGTCGACGCGCCGACGCCGCGCCAGGTGGCCGATGCCGTCATCGCGATCCGCCGCCGCAAGCTGCCCGATCCGGCCGAGATTGGCAACGCCGGCAGCTTCTTCAAGAACCCGGTCGTCGCGCGCGACCATTGCGCGCGCCTGCTCGCCACATGGCCGGACCTCGTGCACCACGTGCAGCCGGACGGCAGCGAAAAGCTGGCCGCCGGCTGGCTGATCGACCGCTGCGGGTGGAAGGGCAAGAACCTCGGACGCGCGGGCGTCTATCCGAAACAGGCGCTCGTGCTCGTCAACAACGGCGGCGCGACCGGGGCCGAGATCGTGGCGCTCGCGCGCGCCATCCAGGACGACGTCGAGGCCCGTTTCGGCGTGCGGCTGGAACCGGAGCCCGTGCTGGTCTGACAGTGCAGCCGGCGCAACGCCGGCAATCCGTGGCGCGCGTGCGCCGGCCGGCATATCTCGTTCCCGGGACAGCGCACGGGTTTATTTAATAACGATAATGAGAATGATTCGCGTTTACTTATGCGCGGAATTTTGGTACAGTCGTGGCGTTTCGACAAGCACCCAATAACGACACGAACGGACCACGATGAGAACGACGATCACCAGCCGCAAACATCCCTTCACGCCGCGCCGCGCCGGCGCCGCCCTGGCCATGCTCATGCTGCCGCTTGCCGGCCACGCGGCCGACGCGGATGCCGACGGCGGCGACCGTCCGCACCGCGTCCATGTCACCGGCGCGCGCGACAACGACTACAAGGCCGACCAGGCGCAATCGGCCAAGTACACGGAACAGCTGGTCGACACGGCGCAGACCGTCATCGCCATCAAGAAGGAATTGTTCGAGCAGCAGGGCGCCACGACGTTGACCGAAGCGCTGCGCAACACGCCCGGCGTGGGCACGTTCTTCCTCGGCGAGAACGGCAGTACGAACACGGGCGACGCCGTCTACATGCGCGGCTTCGACACGTCGGGCAGCCTGTTCGTCGACGGCATCCGCGACATCGGCTCCGTCTCGCGCGACGTCTTCAACATCGAACAGATCGACGTGCTGAAGGGCCCGGCCGGCACGGACACGGGCCGCGGCGCGCCGACCGGCTCCATCAACCTGGACACGAAGCAGCCCCGGCTCAAGAACGTCGGCGCCGCCAGCCTGACGGCCGGCAGCGCGGACCGCGTGCGCGCCACGGCGGACATCAACCGCGTCATCGACCGCACCGGCGGCACGGCGTTCCGCCTGAACGTGCTGGACCAGGGCGGCGGCAACGCGGCGCGCGACGACGTACGCGAGAAACGCTGGGCCGTCGCGCCGTCGCTCGCGTTCGGCCTGCGCGGCCCGACCCACGTCTACCTCGACTACCTGCACGTCAGGCAGGACAACCGCCCGGACGGCGGCGTGCCGACCATCGGCCTGCCCGGCTACACGAGCCCGGACGCGACGCGCGCCTTCCTCGGCGGCGCCGCGCCCGTCGATCCGCGGGGGTTCTACGGCGCGCTGTCCGACTTCGACCGCGTGACGGCCGACATGGCCACCGCCATCATCGAGCATGAATTCCGCAACGGCATGCGGCTCAAGAACACGAGCCGCTATGGCAAGACGAAGCAGTTCTACCTGCTCAGCGCCTTCATGGGCACGTCGGCCAACATCGTCACCCCGTCCGCGGCCGACCCGTCCACGTGGTCGCTGGCCCGCACGACGCGCACCATCAAGGACCAGGAAAATACCGTGCTCGCCAACCAGACGACGCTGACGACCGGCTTCGACACGGGCGCGCTGCGCCACACGCTCGTCGCCGGCCTCGACCTGTCGAACGAGAAGCAGTCGAACCGGAGCTACGTCGGCGGCGGCACGCTGCTGCCCGCGAACCTGTACCACCCGGACCCGGGGTCACCGGTGACGGGCCTGGACCTGCAGCGCAGCGGCGCCCGCACGCAGGGCGAGTCGGCGACGGCATCCGGCTACCTGCTCGACACGATCAAGTTCGGAGATCGATGGATCTTCAACGCGTCCGCGCGCCTCGACCACTTCGACACGACGTACGACGCGATCGCGCTGTCGACGGCGACGTCCAATCCGGCGCTGCCGGTGGGGACGCCCATGCCGACGCACATCGAGCTGTCGGACAACCTCGCGAGCGGCAAGGTGTCCGCGCTGTACAAGCCGACGGCCACGAGCAGCGTGTACGCGCTGTGGGCCGATTCGAAGAACCCGCCCGGCTCGAACCTGGCGCTGAGCGGCAATGCGAACAGCGCGGCGAATCCGATCTACGAACCGCAGGCCAGCACGACGACGGAAGTCGGCGCGAAATGGGAGGTGCTCGATCGCCGCCTCGCACTGAACGCCGCGCTGTACCGCACCGACGTGAAGAACGAGGTCGAGCAGGATCCGGTCGACCTGAAGTACTACCAGACCGGCAAGAAACGCGTGCAGGGGATCGAACTGGCCGTGACGGGCGAGATCACGCGCGCCTGGTCCGTCAATGCCGGCTACACGTATATGGACACGAGCATCGAGGCGGGCAAGGCCGTCACGGCGAGCGGCGCCAATGCACTGTCGTACACGCCGAAGCAGGCCTTCACCAGCTGGACGACGTACCGGCTGCCGCATGGCTTCACGATCGGCGGCGGCGTGCGCTACCAGGGCAAGCTGCTGCGCGGCAGGGACGGCGCCGTCGGCACGCCGGCGTATGCGGACGCCTACTGGGTCGCGGATGCCGTGGCGGACTACAAGGTCAATCGCTGGCTGGACCTGCGCCTGAACGTCTACAACCTGTTCGACAAGGATTACGTCGCGGCGATCAACAAGAGCGGCTACCGTTACACGCCGGGAGCGCCGCGCTGGGCCAGCCTGACCGCTAACGTTCACTTTTGAGTTGTGAGCCGGCGCCAGCCGCCGATGCACGGTGTCCGCCGTTCGCCGCAGCCGTGGGGGCAATGCGGGGTGTGGCGGAGACCGGGTGGCGCGCCTCCCTTGCCGTCCTTTCGCGTGAGCGGGAGGACGGCCTTTTTATGCGCAAAAAAAGCCGCCGGGCCTTTCGGACCGGCGGCCTTGCATGGCCGTTCAGGCTTTACTGGCCGCGCTTCTTGCGCGCGTTCGCCGCGATACGCATGCGCAGCGCGTTCAGCTTGATGAAGCCGCCCGCATCCGCCTGGTTGTACGCGCCGCCGTCTTCGTCGAACGTGGCGATGGTCTGGTCGAACAGCGAATCCGTCTTCGAGTCGCGCGCGACGACGATCACGTTGCCCTTGTACAGCTTGACGCGCACCCAGCCGTTCACGCTCTTCTGCGTGTGGTCGATCAGCGTCTGCAGCGCGACGCGTTCCGGCGCCCACCAGTAGCCGTTATAGATCAGCGAGGCGTAGCGCGGCATCAGGTCGTCCTTCAGGTGCGCGACTTCGCGGTCCAGCGTGATCGATTCGATGGCGCGGTGCGCGCGCAGCATGATCGTGCCGCCCGGGGTTTCGTAGCAGCCGCGCGACTTCATGCCGACGTAGCGGTTTTCCACCAGGTCCAGGCGGCCGATGCCGTGCTTGCCGCCGAGGCGGTTCAGCTCCGTCAGCACGGCGGCCGGTGTCATCGGCTTGCCGTTCAGGGCGACGATGTCGCCGTGCTGGAATTCGATGTCGAGGTACTCGGCGTCGTCCGGTGCCGCTTCCGGCGACACGGTCCAGCGCCACATCGATTCCTCGGCTTCCGCGCTCGGGTTTTCCAGGTGGCGGCCTTCGAACGAGATGTGCAGCAGGTTGGCGTCCATCGAGTACGGTGCGCCGCCGTTCTTGTGCTTCATGTCGATGTCGATGCCGGCGTCTTCCGCGTACTTCAGCAGTTTTTCGCGCGACAGCAGGTCCCACTCGCGCCACGGGGCGATGATCTTGACGTCCGGCTTCAGCGCATAGGCGCCCAGCTCGAAGCGGACCTGGTCGTTGCCCTTGCCGGTCGCGCCGTGCGACACGGCGTCGGCGCCGGTCTCGTTGGCGATCTCGATCAGGCGCTTGGCGATCAGCGGACGCGCGATCGACGTGCCCAGCAGGTATTCGCCTTCGTACACGGTGTTGGCGCGGAACATCGGGAACACGAAGTCGCGCACGAATTCCTCGCGCACGTCGTCGATGTAGATGTTGTCCGGCTTGATGCCGAACTTCAGCGCCTTGGCGCGCGCCGGCTCCAGCTCTTCACCCTGGCCCAGGTCGGCGGTGAAGGTGACGATTTCGCATTGGTAGTTATCCTGCAGCCATTTGAGGATGACGGAGGTGTCGAGGCCGCCCGAATAGGCGAGGACTACTTTTTTAATGTCGCTCATGGAAGTTCCAGTGGTGTCAGATGTGGAGGGGGTGATGGTCAGCCGGCCCGGCCCGGGCCGACGATCAGACTCGATGGTTGTGCGGTTATTGATCTTCGATGCGGCCCAGCAGCAGGTATTCGATCAGCGCCTTCTGCACGTGCAGGCGGTTCTCGGCCTCGTCCCAGACGACGGATTGCGGACCGTCGATGACGCCGGCCGCCACTTCCTCGCCGCGGTGCGCGGGCAGGCAGTGCATGAACAGGGCGTCGCCGCTGGCGCGCGCCATCTTCGCTTCGTCGACGATGAAGCCGTCGAACGCTTTCAGGCGCTCGGCGTTTTCCTTTTCGTAGCCCATGCTCGTCCACACGTCCGTGTTCACGAGGTGCGCGCCGGCGCAGGCGTCGGAGGGGTTCTCGAAGAAGGTGTAGTTCGTCGTGGCGACCAGCGCCGGATCGATGTCGTAGCCCTTCGGCGTCGACACGTTCAGGTGGAAGCCGAACACTTCCGCCGCCTGCAGCCAGGAATACAGCATGTTGTTGGCGTCGCCGATCCAGGCCACGGTCTTGCCGACGATGGAGCCGCGGTGCTCGTAGTACGTGAAGATGTCGGCCAGCACCTGGCAAGGGTGGTGCTCGTTGGTCAGGCCGTTGATCACCGGCACGCGCGAGTGTGCGGCGAAGCGCTCGATGATGTCCTGGCCGAACGTGCGCACCATGATGATGTCGCACATGCGCGACATGACCTGGCCGGCGTCCTCGACGGGCTCGCCGCGTCCCAGCTGGCTGTCGCGCGTGTTCAGGTAGATGGCGGCGCCGCCCAGCTGGTGCATGCCGGCTTCGAAGGAGAGGCGCGTGCGCGTGGAATTTTTTTCGAACACCATGACCAGCGTGCGGTCGACGAGCGGGTGGTAGATCTCGTAGTTCTTGAACTTGCGCTTGATGACGGTCGCGCGCTCGATCAGGTACTCGAATTCGTCGCGGGTGAAGTCGGAGAACTGCAGGAAGTGCTTGATGTTGGTGGGAGTCGTGCCAGCCATTTTTGTGCCTGAGATACGATAATCTCTTGGATTATAAGCGTTTTTGCTTGTTTTCCGGGAAATAAGGTTCGGAAAAGTTGTCAGTACAACGTCTGCGCCGACTCGTGCAGCAACTGGGCATACAGCGCGTGGCGCAGCGGCGCGATCTTGCCGTCCGCGACGGCTTGCAGCACGGCGCACTGCGGTTCGGCCAGGTGGCGGCAGTTGTAGTACTTGCAGCCGCCGAGGTAGGGCTTGAACTCGACGAACGCCCGTTCCAGCATGCCTTCCGTCAGGTGGTACAGGCCGAATTCCTGGAAACCCGGCGAGTCGATCAGCGTGCCGCCGGCCGGCAGCTTGTACAGGCGCGTGAAGGTCGTCGTGTGCTTGCCGGTGTCCAGCGCTTCCGAGATTTCGCGCACGGCGATGTCGGCATCCGGCACCAGCAGGTTCACGATCGACGACTTGCCCATGCCCGACTGCCCGATCAGGATCGACGACTGGCCCTGCAGCAGCGGCGTGAGCGTCGCGACGGCGTCCTCGGGATGCGTCTTGGCCGACACCTCGTGCAGCGGATAGCCGAGGTTCGTGTACAGGCTCGCGCGTTCGCGCGCGCGGGCGAGGTTCGGTTCGAGGTCGACCTTGTTCAGGATGAGGTGGGCGTCCACGCCCGCCGCCTCGCAGGCGACGAGGGCGCGCGAGATGAGGTCGTCGGCAAAGCCGGGTTCCGTCGCGATGACGATGAACAGCCGGGTGATGTTCGCCGCCAGCAGCTTGGACTTGTACTGGTCGGAGCGGTACAGCAAGGTCGTGCGCTCGGCGATCTTTTCGATCACGGCCTGGTCGGCGGAGGTCCGCTTCAGGTGCACGACATCGCCCACCGCGATGTTGGTCTTCTTGCCGCGCGTGACGCACTGGAGGAATTCGCCGTCGACGTCGGCCAGGTAATGCCGGCCGTGGGCGGCGACGATCGTGCCCGTCAACTCATTTGCCTTATTCGGTTTCGTCATGCGCCAGCCCGTTCCGCGTACAGTGCGTCGGCCTTGGCCGCGCAGATAAAATCGTTGTCGGACAGGCGGTTGCCGGCCGAATGCGTCGTCCACGCCGCGGTGCAGCGGCGGTAGCCGACGGTGAGGTCAGGGTGATGATCTTCGCGGTGGATCATGAAGGCGAGGGCGTTCACGAATTCCATCGTCGCGTGAAAATCGCGGAACACGAATTCGCGCTCGATGCGCACATCGGCACCGGCCCTGTTCACGCGCCAATCCGGCACGTCGGCCAGCAGCGCGGGGAGGGCGGCATCATCCAGGGCAGGCGCGTCGTGCGCGCAGTGGCGGTCGGCGAGCTTCATGGCGCCCCCGCCAGGCGCAGCTGGCGGATGCGCACCGAGGCCGGCGGGTGCGAATCGTAGAACGCGGAGTGGATCGGGTCCGGCGTCAGGGTCGACGCATTGTCCTCGTACATCTTGACGAGGGCGGAGACGAGGTCGCGCGCATCGCTGTGGCTCGCGGCGAAGGCGTCCGCTTCGAACTCGTGCTTGCGCGACGTGATCGACGTCAGCGGCGAGAAGGGGAAGGTGAACACCGGAAGCACGAGCGCGAACAGCAGCAGGGCCATCGCGTCGTTCGGCTGGCCCAGCAGCGGCATCACGCCCAGGCCCGTGTAGAACCACACCTGCGTCTTCAGCCAGCCCAGCAGGGCGAGGAAGGCGAGCGACAGCGCGAACAGCACGGCGATGCGCTTGACGATGTGCTTCAGCTTGAAGTGGCCCAGTTCGTGCGCCAGCACGGCCTCGATCTCTTCCGGTGCCAGGCGCGCCAGCAGCGTGTCGAAGAAGACGATGCGTTTATTTGCACCGAAGCCGGAAAAATAGGCGTTGCCGTGGGCGGAGCGCTTGCTGCCGTCCATCACGAACAGGCCCTTCGCGGCGAAGCCGACGCGCGTCATCAGGCCCTCGATGCGGTCCTTCAGCTTGTCGTCCGTGAGCGGCGTGAACTTGTTGAACAGCGGCGCGATGACGGTCGGGTACAACACCATCATCAACAGCTGGAAGCCGCTCCACACGAGCCAGGCGTACAGCCACCACAGGGCGCCCGTCCTGTCCATCAGGGTCAGGACCACCCACAGCAGCGGCAGGCCGATGACGGCGCCCACCAGCGCGCCCTTGACGGCGTCGGCGATCCACAGCTTGAGCGTCATCTTGTTGAAGCCGAAGCGTTCCTCGAGCACGAACTGGCGGTAATACGAGAACGGCAGGTCGAGCGCGCCGGAGACCACGGCGAATGCGACGATCAGCAGGACCTGGTGCGCCATGCCGGGGCCAAGCGCGTGCAGCAGCGCCGTCGACAGGGCCTGCAGCCCGCCCAGCAAGGTGAAGCCGGTCAGCACGAGCGTGTTCCAGATGGCGCCGACGAGGCCGAAGCGCGTCTTGGCGATCGTGTAGTCGGCCGCCTTCTGGTGCGCGGACAGGGGAATCCTTGCGGCGAATTCGGCCGGCACCTGGCTGCGGTGCCGCAGCACGTGACGGATGTGCCGGCGGGCCAGCCAGTAGCGCAGGCCGAGGGTCAGCAGGAGAAAGACGACGAACAAAACCGAAAACGCGGATGAAAGCATGCGGTGCCTGTGAGAAAATCCTATTTTTCGGGGTCAGAGCACGAATTTTGATCAGCGGGGTCAGCGCACGGTTTTCACGGTTGTGCTCTGACCTCGCCAAATTAAACTCTGACCCCGCTGATTAAAAGCGATTAAGCAAAGAGAGAATTATGTCACAAGCCACCCCTACCGAAGCAGCGACCCCGCGCCCGAACGAATTCAACCTCGTCTGGATCGACATGGAAATGACCGGCCTCGATCCTGACAACGACCGCATCATCGAAGTGGCCGCCGTCGTCACGGACGCCAACCTGAACGTGCTGGCCGAAGGTCCCGTGATCGCCGTCCACCAGAGCGATACGACGCTGGACAAGATGGATGCCTGGAACAAGGGCACGCACGGCCGCTCGGGCCTGATCGACCGCGTCAAGGCGTCGACGATCACCGAAGCCCAGGCCGAGGAGCAATTGATCGCCTTCTTGAGGCAGTGGGTGCCGGCGAAGAAATCGCCGATGTGCGGCAACTCGATCTGCCAGGACCGCCGCTTCATGGCGCGCGGCATGCCGAAGCTGGAAGCCTTCTTCCACTACCGCAACCTGGACGTCTCGACGCTCAAGGAATTGTGCCGCCGCTGGAAGCCGGAGCTGGCCTCGGGTTTCAAGAAGGCGCAGAAGCACACGGCGCTGGCCGACATCATCGAATCCATCGAGGAACTGCGCTACTACCGCGAGCATTTCATCAAACTGTAAAGCGGTTCGGCGGGCTTCGACACGAAGTTGCAATCGTGCATGGGTTCCGCCGCAAGGTATGCGAGAATTGCCCATGGCTGACATTCTGCGTACCACCGCCGGCCTTGGCGGAGAGAGCGAAGTCCGGCGTCTCCTGCGGGAGCACGACTGGACCACGTCGCCGCTCGGCCCGCCGGAAGGCTGGCCGCCCGAACTGGCCACCGCCGTGTCGATGGCCGTCAGCTCCGCGTTCCCGATGTTCGTCGCCTGGGGACCCGACCTGCGCTTCCTGTACAACGACGCCTACGTTCCCATCCTCGGCGACAAGCACCCGGCCGCGTTCGACGCGCCGTTCCAGCAGGCCTGGTCCGAGATCTGGCCCGACCTCGTGCCGATCGTCGACCGCGCGCTGTCCAACAAATCCGCGTATTTTGAAGACCTGCCGCTCACGATGGAGCGCAAGGGCTTTCGCGAGCAGACCTGGTTCACGTTTTCGTACTCCCCGCTGCACGACGGCAGCGGCCGCGTGGCCGGCCTGTATTGCACCGTCATCGAGACGACCGGCCGCGTGCAGGCCGAGCGCCGCGCCGCGTTTGAACTGACGGTGGCGGACGCGCTGCGTCCGCTCGCCTCCGGCGACGACGCCATCCGCACGGGCTGCGTCCTGCTGGGACTGGAGCTCGGCATGGCGCGCGTGCTGTACGGCGAGGTCGGCGACGGCCTGGACACGCTGTCCGTGGCGCGCGACTGGCACCGTCCCGGCCTCGCGTCCGTGAGCGGCCACACGTTTGCCCTCGACGCGTTCGGCCCCGAGCTCGGCCGCGCCGGCCGCACCGGCGAGACCGTGCTGTTGACCGACGTCCGCACCGACCCGCGCGCGGCCGCGCGCCAGGGTACGTATCTCGCGCTGGACATCCACGCCTGCCTGGCCGTGCCGCTGCGCAGGGACGGGCGCCTGCAGGCCTTCCTCGTGCTGGGCCTGGACCGGCCGCATGCCTGGACCGACGCCGAGGTGGCGCTGGCGCGCGGCACGGCCGAGCGCATCCGGGCGGCCGTCGACCTGGCGCGCGTGCAGACGACGCTGCGCGAAGAGCGCGACCGCGGCCGCACGATCCTCGACACGATCGCGGAAGGCTTCCTGCTGCTCGACCGCGACTGGACCGTCCTGCAGATGAATCCGGCCGGCCTGCGCATCGCCCGCATGGACGCCGGCGCGATCATCGGGCGCAACCATTGGGACGTCTGGCCGGAAGCGATCGACAGCGAGGCCGGGCGCATGTACCGCCGCGTGATGCGCGACCGCGTGGCCGGCACCGCGGAGTACCGCCAGCGCACGGCGGACGGCGTCGAGATCTGGTGCGAGGTGCGCGCCTATCCGACGGCCGACGGCGGGCTCGTCTCGTTCTTCCGCGACGTCACGGAACGCAAGGCGGCGGAGGACAAGCTGCGCGCGGCCGACCGCCGCAAGGACGAATTCCTCGCGATGCTGGCGCACGAACTGCGCAATCCGCTGGCGCCGATCAGCGCCGCGGCCGACCTGCTGCGCATCGGCCGGCTGGACGAGAACCGGGTGCGCCAGAGCAGCGCCATCATCGGCCGCCAGGTGCGCCACATGACGAGCCTCGTGGACGACCTGCTCGACGTCTCGCGCGTCACGCGCGGGCTCGTGACGCTGGCGCGCGCGCCCGTCGCCGCGCGCACCATCGTCGACGAGGCGATCGAGCAGGTGCGGCCCATGTTCGAGACGCGCCGCCAGCACCTCGCCGTCGACATCGCCGATCCGGATGCGACCGTGCTGGGCGACAAGGCGCGCCTCGTGCAGGTGCTGGCCAACCTGCTCAACAACGCGGCCAAGTACACGCCGGAAGGCCGCCGCATCGAGGTGGCGGCGGTCGTCGCCGGCGCCCGCGGCCGGCTGCTGCTGACGGTGCGCGACGAGGGCATCGGCATGGAGCCGGAACTGACGGGGCATGTGTTCGACCTGTTCACGCAGGCGCAGCGTTCCGTCGATCGCGCCCAGGGCGGCCTGGGCCTCGGCCTGGCCCTCGTCAAGAACCTCGTCGAGCTGCACGGCGGCAGCGTCGCGTGCACGAGTCCGGGCCTGGGGCTGGGCAGCACCTTCGAGGTGGCGTTGCCGCTGATGGCACCGGCGACGCGCTCCGCGCCGGCCACCGCCGCGCCCGGCGCGCAAGCGGGGACGGGGGAGGCGCGGCGTCCGCTGCGCCTGCTCGTCGTCGACGACAACGTCGACGCCGCGGCCACGCTGGGCATGCTGCTGGAAGCGTGCGGCTACCTGGTCGACGTCGAACACGAGTCGCACCGCGCGCTCGAGCGGGCGCGCCAGCAACGGCCGGATGTGGCGCTGCTCGACATCGGCCTGCCGGACATGGACGGCAACGAACTCGCGCGCCGCCTGCGCGCCGACGCCCAGACCGGCGCCATCGTGCTGGTGGCCGTCACGGGCTACGGCCAGGAACAGGACCGCCGCGCGGCATTCGAGGCCGGGTTCGACCATCACCTCGTGAAGCCCGTCGACATGGACGAGCTGGCGGCGTTGCTGGCGGGGATCGAGGCCGAGCGAGAGTAGCCGTCGCCCCCGCGCTTTAGCCGTCGCCCCTGCGCCTTAGCCGTCGCCCCCGCGCAGGCGGGGGCCCAAGTTCGCGGTGACGCGAACACCATTGGGTTCCCGCCTCCGCGGGAACGACGATCGGTTTTTTAACGCATCCGGGTGT
This sequence comes from Massilia luteola, assembly GCF_034420155.1. Lineage (NCBI taxonomy): Bacteria > Pseudomonadati > Pseudomonadota > Betaproteobacteria > Burkholderiales > Oxalobacteraceae > Massilia > Massilia luteola. The sequence continues at coordinate 74,734 of NZ_JAXOFN010000004.1, read as the reverse complement.
TAACGCATCTGGGTGTAGTTGACGGGAATCCAGCGATACCCCTTACCCTGCGTGGCCAGGTGCCCGAGCCCCGGGAACTGCAGGTGCGCGCCGCCGATCATCCAGCCATTCTTCGCGGCCTCGTCGAACACTTTCTTGCGCGATGCATAGGCCGCCTTCTCGTCGCTGTCGAACGCGATGGTCACCTGCGGATTGTCGAACTGGACGGCCGCCAGGTGGATCAGGTCGCCGATCAGCACGAGTTTCTGGCCGTGGCTTTCCACCGCATAGGCCGTGTGACCCGGCGTATGGCCGTGTTCGGCCATGGCGGAGACGCCCGGGACCAGTTCGCCGTCCGCTTCGATGGCCTTGAACTTGCCGGCCTTGATGTACGGATTGATCGAGGCCATCGCGCCCTTGAAGAAGTCTTTCTTGTCGGCCGGAGCCTTGTTCATGTTGGCTTCGCTCAGCCAGTAGTCGGCGTCGGGCTTGCCTGCGCGCACGGTCGCGTTCGGGAACACGCGCTGGCCGTTGCTGACGAGGCCGCCGACGTGGTCGCCGTGCATGTGGGTGATGTAGATCTCGTCGATCTGCTCCGGCTTGTAGCCGGCCGCCTTGAGATTGTTGACGAACTTGCCGACGGTCGGGCCGAACAGGGTGCCCGCGCCCGTGTCGACCAGCACCAGCTTGCTGCCGGTGTTGATCAGGAAGGCGTTGTCGGAGGTTTCCACCGGCAACTTGAGGAAGTTCTTGGCCAGCACGGCGCGCGTCACCTCGGGCTTCTCGCGCATGTACTGGTCCATCGGCAGGTCGAAGGTGCCGTCGCTGATCGGCGTGACTTCGATGTCGCCCACCATCACGCGGTAGAAGCCGGGTGCCGGGGTCTTGACCATCGGTGCGGCGGCCTGGGCAGAAAAGGCGGCCGCGGCGAGGGCGGCGGCGAGCAGGGTGTGCTTGAGCGGTTTGATCATGTTCTTATCCTCGATAAACGCGCGAACGCGGGTTGCTTATCGTACATGATTGTTCAGTATCTCGCTCGGCCCTGCCTGCCCTCCGCGCCTCCGGTTTGCCTTTGCTCAGTCCGCTGTTTCGTTCTGCGCGCTGCCGCGGCGCGTCAGCGGCAGGGTGCGCAGGACGCTGCGGTTGTGTTCTTCCTCGTGCAGCGTGGCCGTCGCCTTGATCAGGTCGCTGCGGCTGACGACGCCCAGCAGCTGCGCGTGGCCGGCCTGCGCCACGACCGGCAGGCGCTCGATGCCGTGCACGGCAAGGCGGGTGGCGACGGCGCGGCAGGTCTCGCCTGGCAGCGCGACGAGCGGCGGATTGACGCCGAACAGGTCGCCGACGAGCATCGACGGCGCATGGCCGTCCAGCGTGTCGCGTTCGACCATGCCGACGACGAGGCCGCCGCGCGTGACCGGATAGCCGCGGTGCTTCTGGGCCGGACCGAAGTGCGTGGCCAGCACGTCGCCGATGGTGGCGTTGGCGTCGATGTGGTGGACTTCCGCGCTCATCACCTCGGCCACGCTGTGGCGTTCGAGCGGGTCGATGCCGTATTCGCGGTAGATGTGGTGGCCGCGGCGGGCGATCTTTTCGGTCAGGATCGAGCGGCCCATCGTCAGCACCGTGAAGCCGTAGGCGACGGCGGACGCGGCCAGCAGCGGCAGCACGGCGTTGGCATCGTGCGTGAGCTCGAACGCGAACACCACGGCCATCACGGGCGCACGCATCATGCCGCCCAGGGTCGCGGCCATGAACACGAGCGGCCACAGCGCGGGATCGGCGCCCGGCAGGTAGGGGCCGAGCACGGCGCCGAGGCCGGCGCCCAGCATCAGCAGCGGGGCCAGCACGCCGCCGGACGTGCCGGAGCCGAGCGCGATCAGCCAGATGACGAGTTTCACGGCCAGCAGGCCGACGATGACGCTCGCTGCCAGGTGATTGTGCAGCAGGTCGCCGATGACGTCGTAGCCGACGCCCAGCGCGCGCGGCTGGAAGTAGCCGCCGATGCCGACGACGAGGCCGCCCAGCGCCGGCCACCACATCCAGTGGATCGGGAGGCGGTGGAAGCCGTCCTCGACGCGGTACAGCGCCGTCGACATGAGCCAGGCCAGCGCGCCGCACGCGAGGCCGGCCACCAGGCAGGAGCCGAGGGCGACGGGACTCACGGCCGCGGTCTGCAGCGGGAACAGCGCGCCGGAGCCGATCACGAGCGGACGCAGGAAGCCGGCCACGGCGCACGCCGTCGCCACCGGCAGCAGGCTGCGCGGACGCAGTTCGAACAGCAGCAATTCGACGGCCATCAGCACGGCCGCCACCGGCGTGCCGAACACGGCCGTCATGCCGGCCACGGCGCCGGCCACGAGCAGCGACTTGCGCTCGCCGCCCGTCAGGTGGAAGTGCTGGGCGATCAGCGAGCCGATCGCGCCGCCCGTCATGATGATCGGGCCCTCGGCGCCGAACGGGCCGCCGCTGCCGATCGCGATGCCGGACGACAGCGGTTTCAGGATGGCGACCTTGGGCGACATGGCGCTGCGCTTGAACAGGATCGCCTCGATCGCTTCGGGAATGCCGTGGCCACGGATGGCCTCGCTGCCGTAGCGGGCGATCAGGCCGATGATCACGCCGCCGATCACGGGAATGGCGATCACCCACAGGCCCAGCGTGTTGTTGGCCGGCGACATGTCGGCGATCGAGAACTTACCGTAGAAGAACAGGTCGGTGAAAAAGCGGATCAGTCCCAGCAGGACATGCGCCGCGCCCGTGCTGAGTGCGCCGATGAGGGCGGCGAGGACGGTCATGCGCAGCAGGTTGGCATCGCCTGAAAAATCGCGCCGCGGGGGGGAAGGATGCGTGGCAGGTTTCATATTGTTATACAAGATTAGGAACGGTAAAGACGCCTTGCAGGGCGCGCAGTTCGGCGCGGTGGACGGCGGCGAGCTGCGTCAGCAGTGCTTCGCCTTTCGGCAACAGGTGCACTTCGACGCGGCGCCGGTCCGCCGCGTTCGTGCGGCGCACGACGAGCGCACCCGCTTCACAGCGCGTCACCAGGGCGACGACGCCGTGCTGCTTGGCCTGCAGGCGCTCGGCCAACTCGCCGACGGTGGCCCATTCGCGTCCGGAAAACCCCTTGATGTGCAGGAGGAGCAGGTATTGCAGCGGCGTGATGCCGGCCGCCTGCACGGCATTTTCGGAGAAGCGCTCGTAGCGCCGCATCTGGTGGCGGAATTCCGACAATGCGGCGAAATCCGTCTTGGACAGCGGGGGTAACTCGTCTTTCACTGGGGTTATGCGATCGGGGCGTTGGCTTCGGGAATCAAATAATATATCATAACGTGATATTTTTTGGCAGCGCCAAGCGTTGCGGTTTTTTGTAATCGATGGGAATGATGCTGGATAAGAGTCTGGAATGGATGCGGTCGTTCGTACCACAACCGAATACGGTGCCGCGCGGCGAACGCATGCGCGCGGTGGCAGGGGCCCTCGTGGGGCTGTTCGTGACGGCGATCCTCAGCGACATGCTGACGGCGCATTCCGGCATCGGGCCGCTGGCCCTGGTCGCGCCGATGGGGGCGTCGGCCGTGCTGTTGTTTTGCGTGCCGGCCAGTCCGCTGGCCCAGCCGTGGTCGGTGATCGGGGGGAATACGATTTCGGCGCTCGTCGGCATCATCTGCGCCAAGGCCGTCGCCAATCCGGCGCTGGCGGCGCCGCTGGCCGGCGCCTGCGCGATCTTCGTGATGTTCGTGCTGCGCTGCCTGCACCCGCCCAGCGGCGCCGTGGCGCTGACGGCGGTCCTCGGCGGACCGGCCATCCACGCCGCCGGCTTCGGGTTCGCGTTCCTGCCCGTGGGCCTGAATTCGACCCTGATCGTGCTGGCCGCGCTCGTCTTCAACAACCTGACCGGGCGGCGCTATCCGCACACGCAGAAATCGGCGCTGCGCACCGCGCAGCAGGCCGCGCACGCGACGCGCGACCTGCCGCCGATGGCGCGCCTGGGCTTCACGGCCGAGGACCTGGACGCCGTGCTGGCGCGCTACGGCCAGGTGCTGGACGTCAGCCGCGACGACCTGGAAGAGATCCTGCTGCAAACGGAACAACGCGCCTACGCGCGCCGCTTCGGCACCGTGAATTGCGGCGCGATCATGTCGAAGGACGTCGTGACGGCCACGCCGACCATGCCGCTCGACGAAGCCTGGCGCCTGCTGCGCCATCACAACCTGCACGCGCTGCCGGTGCTGGACGAAGCGCGCCGCGTGGCCGGCATCATCGGCCAGAGCGATTTCCTGCATCACGCCGGCCTGGACGATTACCAGACGGTGGGCGAGCGCCTGCGCGGCCTGTTCGCCCACGTGCTGGGCGTGCGCCCGGAGCGGGCGGCGACGGTGGGCGAATTGATGTCGACGAAGGTCGCCGTGGTCGAGGCGGCCGAACCGATCGCCACGCTCGTGCCGCTGATGAGCAATGTGGGCTTCCACCACATCCCCGTGGTGGACGAGCGCGCCGTGTTCCTGGGCGTGATCAGCCAGTCGGACCTGCTGGCGGCGCTGTTCGAAAGCCGCCTGGCCGAAGCGGCCTGACAGCCGAACCGGGGTCAGAGCCCGATTTTGGGAAATTAATTTATTGCGTGGCCAAGCAGGACACCCGGCGGGATTTCATGGGTTGTTGATAAGCCATTAACCCAAACCGGGCTCTGACCCCGAATTGTCGGGTTGTTGGAGCATGCAGTTGGGCCATTGCCAAAATTCGGGCTCTGACCCCGGTGTCAGGCCTCGTTGGCCCCGCAGCACTTTTTGTATTTCTTGCCGCTGCCGCAAGGGCAGTCGTCGTTGCGGCCGACCTTGGGTTCGTCGCGGCGCACCGTTTCGACGGCGGCCTTGCGGCGCGGCAGCCAGAAGCGGTGGATGCCCGGCAGGTTGGCTTCGATGTCCAGCGCCAGCTTGTGTGCCTTCTTCGGGTCCTCGACTTCCGCCAGCTCGCTTTCCTCGATCTCGTCCGCGCCCAGCAGGTAGATCGGGCGCATCAGCGGGGCCGCTTCCGAATCCCAGATCTCGCCCCACGAACCGGGACGCAGTTCCATGCCTTCCCAGAAACCCCAGCACCAGGCCTCGGCGTCGATCAGCGTCTCTCCGCCGATGTCGTGCTCGACGTACAGCGGTTCGAATTCCTTGGGCGCGACCTCGAACGTGACGAGCACCTCGTTCATGAAGCGCATGATCAGGTTGACGATGCGCTCTTCTTCCTTCGGATTCTTCCACTTGGGCGCGGCGTCTTCCTCGCCCCACACGCGCGGCAGCCATTCGGCCGGCATGATGGTTTCCGGGCCGATCGCGATGGCGGTCAGGTAGCCGTGCAGCGTGTCCATCGTCATCGCGTCGTCGGGACAGCGGTCGGACAGGAGGAAGTTGTCGAGATCGTCGAATTCTTTTTCGGAGAGGGGCTGGTCGAGTTGCATTGTTGCGTTTTCCTTGCGTTGAAGCCGCCAGTGTAACGCCTCCCGCGCCGCGGCCGGCGAAAAAAAGCGCGTGCCGGCCGGCCGCCTTACAATGGCGGGATGGATAATCAGTCTGACAACCCCCGCAGTCATCCGTTTTCCCGGCTCGATCCGCTGATGGTGCTGGACGCCGTCGACAGCGTCGGGCTGTACGGCGATGGCCGCCTGCTCGCGCTGAACAGCTACGAAAACCGCGTGTACCGCGTCGGCCGCGAAGAGGGCCCGCCCGTCGTCGTCAAGTTCTACCGGCCCGGCCGCTGGAGCGATGCCGCCATCCTCGAGGAACATGCGTTCGTGCAGGAACTGGCGGACCAGGAAGTGCCCGTCGTGCCGGCGGACGTCCTCGACGGCCGCACCCTGCACGAGCACGGCGGCTTCCGCTTCGCCGTCTTCCCCAGCCGCGGCGGCAGGGCGCCGGAGTTGTCCGATCCGGCGACCCTGGAATGGATCGGCCGCTTCATCGGCCGCATCCACGCGCTCGGCGCCGCGCGGCCGTTCGCCGAACGCCCGCGGCTGGACCTCGACACGTTCGGCCGCGAACCGCGCGCCTGGCTCATCGGCCACGGCTTCATTCCGCCCGAACTGCTGACCGCGTACACGAGCGTCCTCGACCAGGCACTGGACGGCGTCGCGCGCTGCTACGACCGGGCCGGCGCGCTCCCGCTGCTGCGCCTGCACGGCGACTGTCACACGGGTAACGTGCTGTGGACGGACGACGGTCCGCACTTCGTCGACTTCGACGACAGCCGCATGGGCCCCGCCGTGCAGGACTTGTGGATGCTGCTGTCGGGCGAGCGCGACGAGATGGTGCGCCAGCTCTCCGACGTGCTGGCCGGCTACGAGGATTTCTGCGAATTCGATCCGCGCCAGCTGTACCTCGTCGAGGCGCTGCGCACGCTGCGGCTGATCCATTACTCGGCGTGGCTGGCGATGCGCTGGGACGATCCCGCGTTCCCGGCGGCCTTTCCCTGGTTTAATACCCAGCGCTACTGGCAAGACCGCATCCTCGAGCTGCGCGAGCAGGTCGCGCTGATGGACGAGCCGCCGTTGTGGCCGGTCTAAAGCCGGAATTGCCGACGTTTTACGATTCAGCTCGGCGTGACACGACGCGCAGCCATGCCGCATAATCGAAGCGCGGGCTCGTCCGGGCCCGCATGCCATCCAGCGAGCCATTCATGACCGACCGCGCCGACCCGACCGATTCCTCCGCCAAGCACGACGACGCCGATTTCACGATCGACCTGATGCCCGCCGCCCAGGATCACGCGGCGCCGCAGGTCGAGCCGCAGCGCGAGCATCTGGAGCACCGTGCGATCAAGGAAGGCATCGCGCGCGTCGAGGCGGAGGCGAAGGCGGCGGTGGCGGCCGAGAACCGCGCCCACGCCGAGGCGCGGGCGCGCAGCCTGGCCGAGGAACGGGCCGCCATGGACGCCGAAGCGGCCGCCGCCGCGCTCGCGAACGCGCAGGCGTCGGAAGAAGCGATCGAGGCGAACCGCGACCGCATCGAAACCCTGCGCGCCGCCGCCAAGGCCGCCGCCGAGCGCCTGGAAGCGGTCCGCCAGGAGACGGCCGGGCTGCGCGCGCGCGTCGAATCCGACACCCAGATCCGCCTCGCGTCCGAAGCGCGCGTCCGCGCCGAGGAAGACGCCCGCAAGCGCGCGGCCGAGCAGGCGAAGGTCGACGCCGAGATCGCGGCCCGCGCCCAGCGCGACGCCGACGACCTGGCCATCCAGTCCGAGCAGGCGCGCCTGCAGGCGGCCGAGCGCGTGGCCGCCGTGCACGCGGCGCGCGAAGAAGTGCACCACAGCGCCAGCGCCGACGCCCGCGTGGCGATCCTCGCGCGCGAACGCGAACGGGCCGAGCGTGCCGCGCGCCAGACGGCCGAGAAGCTGGCGCAGGCGGAAAGCGAAGCGCTGGAACTGGCGCAGCAGCGCGAACGGGCGGACCAGGTGGCGCTGGCGTCCGCGTTCGCGCGCGCGTCCGCGGAAGCGCGCGCGCTCGAGGAAGCGCGGGCCCTCGCGCACATCGAACAGGAACGCGAAGCCATCGCGCAGGCCCAGGTGGAATCGGAGCGGACGGCCGCGCAATCGCTGCGCATGCGCATGCAGACCGAAAAGGAATTGCGCGACGCGGCCATCCACCGCGAGCGAATGGAGCAGATGTCGCTCGATGCCGCCGCCGCGCGGCGCGAAGCGGAGACCCGCATCCTGGCCGCGACGGAAGCCCGCATCGAGGCCGACCGCAAGTTGCGCGACGTGGCGATGGCGCGCGCGGCGGCGGAAGAGGCCGAGGCGGAACAGAGCCGCGCCCGCCTGGACGCGGAGCGCGAGGCGGCGGAACAGGCGAACCTGCGCGCGGAGGCCGACCGCATGGCGCAGGAGGCGGCACAGCGCGATGCCGAGGCCCAGCAGCGCGAGCGCCAACTGGTCGACGAACGCGCGGCCCTGAGCGCGACCGCCGCCGCCGCGCGCGCCGCGCAGAATGCGGCGCTCGAGGGCGAACTGGCGGCGCAGGCCGCGCAGGCCGGACACGAGCAGGAAGCCGCCCGCCTGGCGGAGCAGCGCGCCGCGCAGGCGCAGGAACTGGCGCAGGCCGAACAGGCGCGCGTGCAGGCCGAGCAGGATGCGCTGGCGCGCCAGCAGGCGCGCATCGAGGCCGAGCACGCCCTTACCGCGGCGGCCGAGGCCCGTGCCGCGGCCGAACAGGATCAGGCCGCGCAACTGGCCGAACGGCTCGAAGCCCAGGCGCGCGAGCTCGCGGCGCTGCAGGCCGAAACGGCGGCGCGCTTCGCGGCCGCGGAGGAACAGCATGCCGCGCGGCTGCAGGCCCAGCGCGAGCTGCTGTCCGGCCAGCACGCCGACATCGAAGCACGCCGCGCCACCTTCGAGCAGGAGCATGCCGCGCAACTGCAGGCCCACGGCGATGCGCTGGCCGAACAGCAGGCCGCATTCGACGCGCGCCGCGCCGCCGCGGAACAAGAACATGCGGCGCTGCTGCAGGCCCACCGCGAAGCGCTCGCCCAGCAGCAAGCCGAATTCGACGCGCGCCGCGCCGCCGCGGAACAGGAACATGCGGCGCTGCTGCAGGCCCACCGCGAAGCGCTCGCCCAGCAGCAGGCCGAATTCGACGCGCGCCGCGCCGCGGCGGAACAGGAACACGCGGCGCTGCTGGCCGCGCAGGCAGGACACGAGGCGCGTGCGGCCGCCGAGCGCCAGGCCGTCATCGATGCGCAGCGCGCCATCGCGGAACATGCGGCGCGCCAGGCCGAACACGAACAGGCGATCGCCGACGCCCAGCGCGTCCAGGCGGCCCGCGCGGCGGAACTGGCCGAGGCCCAGGCCGACCGCGCCACCCACGAACGGCGCCAGCAGCAACTGACGGAAGAATTGCTGGCGGCCGAACGTGCCGCCGCGGACGCCGCCCACGACGCCTTGCTGCTGCTGGAGCAAAAGCTGTCGTCGCAACAGCAGCAGACGGCGGCCGACGTGCGCGCCAACGAAGCGGCCGCGGCGCGCATGGCGTCCGAACGGGCCGCGGTTGCCGCCGCCGAGGCCCGCGCCGCCGCCGAAGCGGAACGCGCGCAGCTGGCCAGGATGCGCGAAGCGGCCGAGCAGGCCGCGTCCCAGGCCGCGCTCGACAAGCGCGACGCCCAGCGCGCGCTGCTGGCCAACGCCCAGCTGGCGGCCGAGATGCAGCGCAAGACGGCGCTCGCCACGCAGGAAATGCTGGACGCGAAGAAGCGTCTGGTGGAACTGGAATCCGCGCGCCAGGAAGACCAGGTGGCGGAACTGGCCGCGCTGCGCGAACAGATCGAGGCGCGCCAGGCCGAGGCCAAGCAGCGCGCCGAATCGGAAGACATGGCACGCGAGGTGCTGGGCAGGTTCGCGCAGCAGCCGTCGAAGGTGCAGGCGGCGATACGGCTGGCGGATGCGGTGGCCAAGCAACGGGCCGACCGCGATCACGAGTAAATAACCGCTACTTCAACACGTCGGTCGAAGCAACACGTCGCCCCCGACGCAACACGTCGATTCATGCGGCTACCGGTTACGCCTTCGCGTTCTTCTCCAGATACGCCCCATGCCCCGGCATCTTCGCCACCGTCTGCGCGATGAGGTCGCGCAGCCCGGCGAAGTGGCCGTGCAGCTGGCGCATGTCGACGTCGTCCACGAACGGATCGTAGCGCGCCGGCACGACGCCCAGGCCCATCAGCATCGAGATGAACGAGGGGGCGCCGAAGCTGTCGCGGTCGAGGATCGTGACGCGGCCCGTCTCGCGGAACAATTCGATCTGGTGCGCGAGCGAATCGGGAATGGTCATGTGTGCGCAGTAGCGCCAGAATTCGGTATCGTCACGCTTCGTCAGCTTGTAGTGCATGATGATGAAGTCGCGGATCGACTCGTAGCGGCTGCCGATCAGGCGGTTGAATTCGGCCGCCAGCTCGGGACGGAAATCGCGGTCCGGCCACAGTTCGATCAGGGTGCCGACGGCCGTTTCGATCAGGCTGATGCTGGTCGATTCCAGCGGTTCGACGAAGCCGGCCGACAGCCCGATCGCCACGACGTTCTTGACCCACGATTTCTTGCGCTTGCCGGTGGCGAAGCGCAGCTGGCGCGGCTCGTCCAGCGCCGCGCCGTCGAGGCCGTCGAGCAGGTCCTGGCGCGCCTTTTCGTCGGTCGTGAACGCGTTGCTGTACACGTGGCCGTTGCCGGTGCGGTGCTGCAGCGGGATGCGCCAGATCCAGCCCGCGCCCTTGGCCGTCGAACGGGTATAGGGCGTCAGCGGTTCGACGCGCGCGCATGGGACGGCGAGGGCGCTGTTGCAGGGCAGGTGCTCGCTCCAGTCGTCGTAGCCGGCCTTCAGCGTGCCTTCGATCAGCAGGCCGCGGAAGCCCGAGCAGTCGATGAACAGGTCGCCGTCGATGGCGCGGCCGTCGGCCAGGCGCACGGCCGTGACGAAACCCGTCTCCGGATGCTGGTCGACGCCGGTGATCGTGCCTTCGACGCGTGTCGCGCCGCGCGCCATCGCGTAATCGCGCAGGTAGGCGGCGTACAGGCCCGCGTCGAACTGGTAGCCGAACGAAAAGGCGTCCGTGACGCCCGGCTGCGCGTCGGCCGGCATCGTGAATTTGTTCTCGCGCGCCATGACCGAGGCCATCGACCAGTTTTCCATGGCGGGCATGTGGTCGAAGGTGCGCGCGAGGCGCAGCCAGTGGTGGTGCGGCGCGACCCCGTTGAGGGGCGGGCCGAAGTCGCCGAAGCCGTGGAAGAAGCGGTTGCCGACGTGGCCCCAGTCCCGGAAGTCGATGCCGAGTTTGAAGGTCGCCTGGGTCTTCTTGATGAAGTCGGCGTTGTCCAGCCCGAGGGCGCTGTTGTAGAAGCGGATCGTGGGCAAGGTCGCTTCGCCGACGCCGATCGTGCCGATGTCGGGCGATTCCACCAGCACGATCTCGCAGCGCTTGCCGAGCCGCTGGGCCAGCGGGGCCGCGGCCATCCAGCCGGCGGTGCCGCCTCCCACGATCACGATCTTGCGGATGGCGTTTGGTTGCATGGTCTGTCTCCTGTCTCGTTCACAGGAGTGTAGGACACGGCGGGCGGAGCGGCAACAGAAATGTTTGCGTATAACATTTCTGTTGCGCTACTTCACATATTGCTGGGCACCACCGGATTGGCACCGCCGATGATGGCCTTGTCGACGAAATATTCCGTCTCGCCGAAGCACGAGGTCGGTACGCCGATGTGCTGCTCGTACGTCAGCTGTACGCGCTGCCCCATGGCGGCCTGCAACTGGCGCACGACGTTCTCGTCACGCACGGTAAAGTTGAAGCGCTCGGGAATCGCGCCCGGCATGCTCGACAGCAGGATCTCGCCTTCCCACGTCTTGCACAGCCAGCCCTTGCGCGACAGCTTTTGCAGGTAGCCGGCCCGTTCGCCTTCCGAATACGACCAGTGCAGCACGACCCACGTGTACACGGCGAACAGGGCGACGGCGGCGATGACGACGGAGGCGAGGATGGCGATGGCGCGGCGCGGCAGGGTCTTGGGCATGGTGGTAGGCGGTGGTTGAATAACGGACGCAACGAAGCGCGCCCATTCTGACACGAGCGCGTGGATTGTCAATTAGTCCAGACTTAGGGCCAGACTCAGGCGTTCACCCCGAACGAACGGGCGAGGGGGCCGAGGCCGCCGTTGTAACCCTGGCCGACGGCGCGGAATTTCCACTCGTTGCCGTAGCGGTACAGTTCGCCGAAGATCATCGCGGTCTCCGTCGAGCTGTCTTCCGACAGGTCGTAGCGGGCGATCTCGCGCTCGCCGTCCGCGTTCAGGCAGCGGATGAAGGCGCGCGCGACCTGGCCGAAGTTCTGGTGGCGCTGGTCGGCCTCGTGGATGGTGACGGAGAACGCGATCTTTTCGATCTCCGGCGGCACCCGCGTGAGGTCGACGAGGATGCGCTCGTCGTCGCCTTCGCCCTGGCCGGTACGGTTGTCGCCCGTGTGCTTGACGGCACCGTCGCTGGACAGGAGGTTGTTGTAGAAGATGAAGTCGGTATCGCCGCGCACCTTGCCGTCGCCGCGCAGCAGGAAGGCGCTGCCGTCGAGGTCGAAGGTGGCGCCGTCGGTCGCGCGCGGGTCCCAGCCGAGGCCGATGATGACCTTTTTGAGGTTCGGATCCTCCTTGGACAGGTTGACGTTGCCGCCTTTCTGCAAACTGATCGCCATCTTGTTTCCTTTCTGTTGATGTGAACTACGGTTATCAGGTCGCCGACTCCAGCGCTTCGCGCTTCTTGTAGCGGATCGACGACCACAGCGATACCAGGATGAAGGCCACGCCGGACAGGCCGGTGAACCATTCGGGAATCTCGTACTCGACGCTGGCGAACATGATCAGGGCCAGGATGCCGATCGCGTAGTGCGCGCCGTGCTCGAGGAACACGAATTCTTCCAGCGTGCCCTTGTGCACGAGGAACACGGTCAACGACCGTACGAACATCGCGCCGATGGCGAGGCCGAGCATGATCACGACGACGTCGTTCGTGATCGCGAATGCGCCGATCACGCCGTCGAAGCTGAACGACGCGTCCAGCACTTCCAGGTAGATGAACCCGCCGATGCTGCCCGCCGAGATCAGCTTGCCGACTGCCGGATCGGATTCTTCTTCCTCCAGCAGTCCGCTGAACCAGTTTACGCCCACATACACGAGCACGCCGACGACGCCCGCGATCAGCACGGACAGCTTGCGCTCCTGCGGCACGAGGCTCATGCAACCGAACGCGGCCAGCAGGGTGAGCAGGACAGCGAAGCCTTCCGAGCCGTATTTGCCGACTTTTTCTTCGATCCAGCCCAGCCAGTGGAGTTCCTTTTCTTCGTCGAACAGGAAGTTGAGGAAGACCAGCAGCAGGAAGGCGCCGCCGAACGCGGCCACTTCGGCGTGGCGCGACGTCAGGTTGCGGGCGTACTCGGCCGGGCTGTTGACCGCCATATGCCACACGTCGATGAGGCCCAGGCCCGTCGCCACCGACACGATCAGCAGGGGAAACAGCAGGCGCATGCCGAACACGGCGACGACGATGCCGACCGTGAGGAACAGCTTTTGCCAGAACGCGTTCCAGTTGCGCAGGACGGAGGCGTTGACGACCGCGTTGTCGAAGGAGAGCGAGATCTCGAGCACGCCCAGCACCGCTGCGATCCACAGGCCTTGCAGCAGCCCGGCGGTGCCGCCGTGGGAAAAGCCCCACCAGCCGGCCAGCGCGAGCAGGACGGCGGCGACCACGAACGACAACCTGAAATGTTGCATGCACGACTCCTTTGGAAGCACATTGACTGAAATACCACAGCGCGCATATTACTCCGGTTCCCACTCTGACGGGCGCATCGGATGTCGTCTTGACAAGCAGAGGAACGAAGCGTCGAATTGCTCACGCGACATTGCATCTGCCATAATGCGGCCCGGCGTCATGCCTCCCCGTATTTCAGTCTGAATGGATCTCGCATGGATTTTTCTTATCTGGTCACCCCGGTGCTGACCTGGCTGGTGGTCGGTCCGATCAAATTCCTCATCAACAGCGCGCGCCAGCGGCGCTGGGCGTTCAACCTGGTGGGCAATGGCGGGTTTCCCAGCAACCATAGCGCCACCGTCACGAGCATGGCGACCCTGATCGCGCTGCGCGAGGGCATCGGCCACCCGGCGTTCGGCGTGGCCGTCACCCTGTGCTTCATCGTGATGATCGACGCCAACAGCCTGCGCCAGCACGTCGGCCGCCAGGCCGCTGCGATCAACCGGCTGGCGGCGGGGGCCGGCGAACACAAGACATTGCGCGAGCGGATGGGGCATACGCTGGTCGAGATCGGCGGCGGGATCGTCACCGGGGTCCTGATGGGCAACCTGGTGTATCACCTGTTCGCTAAATAACAGCGGAAATTGGGTCCCCGCCTGCGCGGGGACGACGGATCTACGTTTATCCGCATCATCAAGCACCGTCGCTCCCGCGCAGGCAGGGGCCCAAGTGAAGTACCGTCGCTCCCGCGCAGGCAGGGGCCCAAGTGAAGTACCGTCGCTCCCGCGCAGGCGGGAGCCCAAGTTGTACACTTACCACCGTCCACCCGGACGTCCGCCCGTCCGTTTTGTCGTACGATTCATACTCGGCCAAACGCATTTCATCCCGCCTATCTGCAGTTCATCCCATCAAATCCGCGCTTTGCCGAACCGTCAATTGACGGTGATGGCGGCCTCATTGATACTGCCCGCTGGCCTTTGCCATTCTAATTTTTATACAGGTAACGAGTCCATCTCGGGGGAACCAAGAAATGTTGCGCAAAACTATAATCTTCCTTGCTATTGCTTCCGCACTCAGTGCGTGCGGCAAACATGACAAGGACCCTGCCAAGGCCGGCGCCGCCACCGCGCAGGCGGACGGCAAGCAGAAGGATGGCAAGGCCGTCCAGCTGCTCGTCGCGCCCGAGGATATGTTGACCGTTCAAAGCAGCGCGCTCGCGAACGGCCCCGTGATCACGGGCTCGATCCAGCCGGAACGCAAGGCCGATCTGCGCGCGGAAGTGTCCGCCATCGTGCTGCAAGTGCTGAAAGAGAATGGCGATCCGGTCAAGCGCGGCGACGTCCTCGTCAAGCTCGACGAGACCTCGATCCGCGACAGCCTGATGTCGGCCCAGGAAGCCCTGCGCGCCTCGTCCCAGGCGTTCGACCAGTCGCAGCGCGCCCTCGAGCGCCTGAAGACGCTGCGCCAGTCCGGCATGACGTCCGCCCAGGCCCTGGATGACGCCGAAGTGCGCCGCAACAATGCCCAGAGCGACGTCTCGGCCGCGCGCGCGCGCCTCGTCGCCGCCCAGCAGCAGGTGACCCGCACGGTCGTGCGCGCGCCGTTTGACGGCATCGTGTCGGATCGCAAGGTATCGCCGGGCGACACGGCCGCCATCGGCAAGGAATTGCTGAAGGTGATCGATCCGACCAGCATGCGCTTCGAGGGCCAGGTGTCGTCCGACAAGATCGCGGCCGTCAAGGTCGGCCAGCCCGTCATGTTCCGCGTAAACGGTTATGGCGATCAAAAATTCGCCGGCGTCGTCAAGCGCATCGACCCGAGCGCGGACGACGTCACGCGCCAGGTCGAGGTGCTCGTCGGCTTCGCCAACGAGACGCGCCCGCGCGTGGCCGGACTGTATGCGGAAGGTCATATCGACGCCGAGCTGACCGATGCGCTGATGCTGCCGGAGTCCGCCCTCGTGCGTGACGGCGACAAGACGTATGCATGGAAGGTCAAGGGCAATGCCCTGTCCAGGGCCAACCTCGCGATCGGCCCGCGCGACCCGCGCACCGGCGGCTTCGAGGTCAAGAACGGCCTGGCCGCCGGCGACACCGTGCTGCGCCACCCGAACTCCAGCCTGAAGGACGGCCAGAAGGTCGAGCTGTCGACCGCCAGGGTGGCCAGCGCCGCCAGCAACCCGGCGCCGGCCAAATAAACCGGGGAATCCGCAATGTTCCTTTCCAATTTCAGTGTCAAGAAGCCGATTGCCACGCTCGTGCTGGTGATCGGCATGATGTGCATGGGCCTGCTCGCGCTCAGCAAGCTGCGCGTGAACCAGAACCCGGACGTCGATATCCCGATCATCGTGGTCAATATCCCGTATCCGGGCGCGTCCCCCGAGACGAGCGAGCGCGAACTGCTCGAGCGCCTCGAGAAGCCGATGCAGGCGATCACCGGCGTCACCGAGATCAATTCGTATGCGAACGAAGGCAGCGCGACGATCGTGCTGCAGTTCGACTTCAAGCGCAACCTGATCGAAGCGTCGGACGACGTGCGCAACGCCATCGCGTCGGTGCGCTACAAGCTGCCGGTCGAGATGCGCGAACCCATCCTGCAGCGCGTGGACCCGTCGGCCCAGCCGATCATGAACCTGGCGCTGTCGTCCAGCACCCAGACGCACGCCGAGATCTCGCGCCTGGCCGAGGACCAGCTGGCGGACCGCCTGCGCGCCATCGACGGCGTCGCCAACGTGACCGTGAACGGCTCGCTCAAGCGCCAGCTGTCCGTGCTGCTGCACGCGCAAAAGCTGCGCGAGTACAACGTGTCGGTCAGCGACGTGACGAACGCGCTGTCGCGCCAGAACACGAACGCGCCGGTGGGCAAGGTGCGTAGCGAGCTGGACGAGAAGGGCATCCGCCTCGTCGGCCGTATCGAGCATCCGGAAGACTTTTCGCAGATCGTCGTCAAGCGCAACGGCGACACGATCGTGCGCCTGAACCAGGTCGCCGACGTGAAGGACGGCTTCGCCGACATCGACAGCTATTCGATGCGCAGCGGCAGGTCCAACGTCGGCATCTCGATCATCCGTTCGCGCGAAGCGTCGACGGTGGGCATCGCGAAGAGGGTGCGCGCGATGGTCGAGGAGATCAACAAGGAGCTGCCGAAAGGCACCAAGCTGGAAGTGACGCGCGACGGCGGCGACGATGCCCAGCGCAGCCTGAACAACGTGATCGAATCGCTCGTGTTCGGCGCCATCCTGACCATCTTCGTCGTGTACGCGTTCCTGAATTCCTGGCGTTCCACGCTGATCACGGCGCTGTCGCTGCCGACGTCGGTGCTGGCCGCGTTCATCGCCGTGTGGCTGTGCGGCTTCACGCTGAACTTCATGACGCTGCTCGGCCTGTCGCTGGCGATCGGCGTGCTGATCGACGACGCCATCGTGGTGCGCGAAAACATCGTGCGCCACATGGAGATGGGTTCCGACCGCCGTACCGCCGCGCTCGAGGGCACGGCCGAGATCGGCATGGCCGTCGCCTCGACGACGTTCTCGATCATGGCCGTGTTCATCCCGGTCGCATTCATGCCGGGCATTTCCGGTGAATGGTTCCGGCCGTTCGCGCTGACCGTCGCGTGCTCGGTGATCGTCTCGCTGGGCATCTCGTTCACGCTCGACCCGATGCTGTCGGCCTACTGGGGCGACCCGCCGGGCCACCACCATGCGCCGAAGCGCGGCATCGAAAAATACCTGGCGAGGTTCAACGTCTGGTTCGACCACCAGTCCGACCGCTACGGCCGCGTGATCGCCTGGGCGCTGCACCACCGCCGCTGGATGGCGCTGATCGCCGTCGCCAGCTTCGTCGGGGCCCTCGGCCTGCACGCCAAGTTCGGCGGTTCGGCCTTCCTGCCGAAGATGGACGCCGGCCAGATCGCGATCGAAGTGCGGACCCCGGCCTCGTCGTCGGTCGGCTATGCCAAGATGAAGATGGAAGAGGCCGCCGCGCTGGCGCGTACCCTGAAGGAAACGAAAGAGACCAACAGCTCGATCAACTCGGCCGGCGGCCGCATCTACGTCGACATCGGCAAGCGCAGCGAACGCCACCGCACCGCCGCCGAGATCGCCGTCGAGCTGCGCGGGAAGATCGCGCGCCTGGTCGGCGCCGAATACACCGTCACGGACGACCTGAACGGCAACGGCAAGCCCGTGCAGATCGAGTTCACCGGTCCGGATTCGCGCAAGCTGATGGAGCTGACGAATGCGTACATGGACAAGCTGCGCCAGGTGAAGGGCGCCGTCGACGTCACGCTGTCGCAGCAGGACCCGAAGGACGAGCTGCAGATCGAGCTCGACCGCGGCCTGTCCAACATGATGGGCATCTCGGTGGGCGACGCCGCCACCGCGCTGCGCGTCGCGTTCGCCGGCATCGAAGTCGGCGACTGGGTCGACCCGACCGGCGAGACCCGCGACGTGGCCGTGCGCCTGGCGCCGGAAGACCGCGTGGGCGCCGAGAACATCGAACGCCTGCCGATCGCCGTCGCCGGCACCAACACGATGGTCCCGCTCGACCAGATCGCGAAGATCACGATGGGCAAGGGCCCGTCGGCGATCGAGCACAAGGACGGCAAGCGTGTGATCACCGTGTCGGCCAACGTCGAGGGCCGCTCGAACGGCGAAGTGACGGACGAGGCCATGAAGCTGGCCAAGTCGATGGACTTCCCGCCGGGCTACGGCCTGTCGCTGGGCGGCGCCGGCAAGGACCAGGCCGAGGTGTTCACGCAGATGACGATCGCGCTGGTGTCCGGCATCGGCCTGATGTACCTGATCCTCGTGATGCAGTTCGGCTCGTTCACCGCGCCGCTCGCCGTGATGCTGTCGCTGCCGCTGTCGCTGATCGGCGTCGTCCTCGCGCTGCTGCTCACGCACGGCACGCTGAACCTGATGAGCTTCATCGGCATCATCATGCTGATGGGTCTGGTGGCGAAGAACGCGATCCTGCTGCTCGACGCCGCCCGCACCCGCGAAGCGGAAGGCATGGACCGCGAGGAAGCGTTGATGGCCGCCGGCCGCGCCCGCCTGCGTCCGATCCTGATGACGACGTTCGCGCTGATCGCCGGCATGTTCCCGGTCGCGCTGGCCCTCGGCGATTCCGGCCAGTTCTACCAGCCGCTCGCGATCGCGATCATCGGCGGCACGATCACGTCGACGATGCTGACCTTGCTGGTCGTCCCGACCTTCTACGACAGCATCGAGATCGCCCGCGATCGCATGGTCGCCAAGTTCCACCGCCGCGCGGCCCGCTTCACCGCGGTGCCGGCCTTCGTGCTGACCTTCATCGAAGCGATCCTCACGCTGGTGGCGGTGCGCCTCGTGTTCCGCACGATCGTGAAGGCAGGCCGCTTCGCCTTCCGCCGCGGCCGCCCGGCGGCGGCGTGAACGATGTAACGTGATGCATGCCGGCCGCGGCCGGCATCATGAAAAAAGGGCCTGCGCGTGCAGGCCCTTTTTCATGCCGGAACGGCATGCGCTGGGGCCGCATCCGCCGCGCCCAGTGCATGCCGTAACGACGGCACACCGTGGGGCAAAGGGCCGCTCGCGACCCTTTGCCGATGCGCCATGGCGATCAGCGGCCGTTCGAGTTCGGCGTCGTGCCTGTGCCGGAGGTGCCCGACGTGTCGCTGCCGGTCGTGCCGGACGTCCCCGACGTGCCGGACGTGCCCGTGCCGGTGGTGCCGGTGCCGGTCGCGCCGGTGCCGGTGTCGCCGGTGGTGCCCGTTGCGCCCGTGCTGCCGCCCATGGTGCCCGTGCCGGTGGTGTCACCCGCCGTGCCGGTGGCCGTGGTGCCGGTCGTGCCGCTGGTGCCGGAGCTGGTGCTCGGCGCGGTGGCCGCCGTGTCGCCGGTGCCGGTCGTGCTGGTGGGTTCCGTTTTCTTGCAGGCGGCAAGGCTTGCCATCAGCGCCGCGGCGAACAGAATTTTCGATGCGTTGTTAAGAGCTTTCATTTGTTTTACTCCTCGTTCACGTCTATCGTGTACCGCCGTCTCCAGGTGAGGCGCTGGAGGGTCGGCGGCGGCTTTGGGTTCCCGATGGACCGGCAGGCCCAAACGCGAACCATCGGGGAACCGACGCAATACGCGGCCCCGGTGGAGTACGAATCCGACAGTCAGGATTAGACTGGCATCGCGCCGGCCGGTTCGTCGGATTGCACCCCTTTTTAGAAGAGCCGGATGATCATCGTCCGGCCCTCAGTCCCCCGGCGAAGCTGCCGGATGGTCGTGGCGGCGCGTCGGCGTGGTCGCCGGCGGCCTGTTCGAGCAGCGCGGGAATGCAATCGCACAATTCGCGCGCCAGGTAACCCAGTTTGCCGAAGCGTTCGGCGAGCCGTTCGCCCGCGCGCGCATGCAGCGCGACACCCCAGGCGGCGGCCTGCGCGAGCCCGGCGCCGCGCGCGGCGAGGCCGGCGACGACGCCGGCCAGCACGTCGCCCGAGCCGGACGTGGCCAGCCCGACGTTGCCGCCTTCGTGCTGCCAGCGCTCGCCGCCGGGCGCCGCGATGACGGTGCGCGCCCCCTTCAGCACGACCACCGCGTTCCAGCGCAGCGCGGCGTCGAGCGCATGGCGGTCCGGGGCGGCGCAGATCACGTCCTTGGCGATGCCGGTCAGGTGGGCCATTTCGCCCGCGTGCGGGGTCACGAGGACGGGCACGTCGAAGCGGAACGGCGGCGCTCCCGCGGGCGGATGCAACACGGCGCCCATCGCCTCGGCATCCAGCAGCACCTTCGTGTCGGTTCCGTCCAGGCGCGGCAGCAGCGCATGGACGAGGCGGGCCGTCGCGGCCTCGTCCCGCATGCCGGGGCCGATCAGGATGGCGCCGATCTTGTCGGCCAGCGGGTCGAGCGCGGCCACGGCCTCGACGGTGAAGCCGCCGGCATCGTTCTCGGCCAGGCCCAGCACGCGCGATTCCGGGATCGCCAGCGCGACCAGCTGGGCCACGCTGCGCCCCGTGGCGATGGTCAGCTTGCCGGCGCCGGCGCGCAGGGCCGCCGTGGCGGCCAGGATCACGGCGCCCGGCATCTCGCGCGAGCCGCCGAGGATGAGCACGTGGCCGCGGTCTTCCTTGTCGCCGTCGTTCGAGGGCACGGGCAGCGGCCAGCTGCGCAGCAGGCTCGGATCGACGTCGCGCGGGCGGGCATGGGGTTGCAGCGTCATGGGCAAGGACCTCAGGCCTTGGCGGCGGTGGGCTGGTCTTTGGCGACCGTGACGGGCGTGCCGCTGGCTTCCAGCGGCGCGACGAAGTTGACCAGGCGTACCGTCAGCTTGCCGCGCTTGCCCAGCGTGGGGTCGAAGGCGTACGAGGTGACGGAGCAGTTCGGCACGTCGCCGGAGCGGTCCTGAGCGAGGATCGTGGCCTCGTCCATCCGCTCCAGCAGGTAGCGGAAGCAGTTGACGATGACCTGGTGCGCGACGATCAGCACGCGCTCGCGCGAATACTCGCGCGTCATCGTGTCGAGCACGCTGCGCAGGCGGAGGATGACGTCGCACCAGCTCTCGCCGCCGGGCGGGCGGAAATAGAACTTGCCGACGTGGTGGCGTTGCTCATGGAGCTCGGGATATTTCTCGGCAATGCCGCGCACGGTCAGGCGATCGAGGATGCCGAACTCCTTTTCGCGCAGGCGTTCGTCGGCATGCACGGCCAGCAGGTCGTCGCGGTCCAGCCGCCGCATCAGGATGTTGGCCGTCTCGGCCGCGCGCACGTACGGCGAATGCAGCACGACGTTCGGCTGGGCCTCGCGCGGCAGCGCGGCGAACCAGGTCGAGAGTGCCTGCGACTGGCGCACGCCCAGCTCGGACAGGGGCACGTCGACGTCGCGTTCGGCGATGTCGATGAGGAGGCCCGCCGCCGCCTCGGCGGCATCGCGCGCGACATTGCCGGCGCTTTGTCCGTGCCTGACGAGCCAGATTTCCTGTGGCCATTTCTGATCCATCATCCGACCGTTTGTGATTTTGACATGACGCGATCATAGACGGATTCGGCGGGATTTCCGCGCACGATTCCCAGCGAAAATGTGTGCCGAAACGCCGTGTAGGCGCTGTCTTACGGCAGCGCGGGAAGCGCGGGCATGTGGTCGGCGGCATCGCGCGCCCGGCCGGGCTGGCGCCGCCGGGCGCCTGGCCTCACACCACTTGTTCCTCGCTGTCCAGGTTGACGTCGGCGTCGCTGTCGAACACCTTCATGTCGGTCTGGCCGAGCACGCGGCTGGCGACGGTGCCGGCCGTGATGGAACCGCTGACGTTGAGCGCGGTGCGCCCCATGTCGATCAGCGGTTCGATGGAAATCAGGAGGCCGGCCAGCGCGACGGGCAGGTTCAGCGCCGACAGGACGATGAGGGCGGCGAACGTGGCGCCGCCGCCCACGCCGGCCACGCCGACGGAGCCGATCGTGACGACGCCGATGAGCGGCAGCAGGAAGGCGGCGGTGAATGGATCGATGCCGACGGTCGGCGCGATCATCACGGCCAGCATCGCCGGATAGATGCCGGCGCAGCCGTTCTGGCCCATCATCGAGCCGAACGACGCGGCGAAGTTGGCGATGCCTTCCGGCGTGCCGAGGCGCGCGGTCTGCGTCTGCACGCTCATCGGAATCGACCCGGCGGACGTGCGCGACGTGAACGCGAACGCCAGCACGGGGAAGATCTTTTTCACATAGCGGCCCGGGTTCAGGCCCACGGCCGCGATGATCACGAGGTGCACGCCGAACATCAGGATCAGCGCGCTGTACGAGGCCATCACGAAGCCGATCAGGTTCAGGATGTCCTGCAGGCTGGAGCTGGCGACGACCTGCGTGATGAGCGCGAACACGCCGAACGGGGTGAGGCGCAGCACAAGCGTCACCATCCGCATCACGATCACGTGGGCGACGTGGACGAATTCGCTGAACTTGTCGAAGACCTCCGGCTTCTTGCCGGCGATGCCCGTGGCCGAGACGCCGATGAAGATCGAGAACAGCACGACGGCGATCGTCGACGTCTTGCGCGCGCCCGTCATGTCGAGGAAGGGATTTTCCGGAATGAACGACAGGATCAGGGTCGGCAGCGACACGTCTTGTGCGGTCGACAGTTTTCCTTCCAGATAGTGCCCGCGCGCGATCTCGGCCGCGCTCGACGTCAGGCCGACGGCGCTCAAGCCGTACAGCTTGGCCATCAGGATGCCGATCGCCGCCGCGATGGCCGTCGTGGCCATCAGCGTGCCGATCGTCAGCGCGCTGATCTTGCCCAGCGACGAGGCGTCGCGCAGCTTGAGGATCGCCTGGATGATCGAGACCATGATCAGCGGCATGATGATCATCTGCAGCAGCTTGACGTAGCCGGTGCCGACGATGTCGAGGTAGGCATTCGTCTGCGCGATGACGGGCGAAACGCTGCCGTAGAACGCCTGGAAGGCGGCGCCGAGGACGATGCCGAGGCCGAGGCCGGTGAACACGCGCTTCGTGAAGGACAGGTGGCGTTGCTGCATCACGTACAGCAGGCCGCAGAACGCGAGGGCGATGGCCAGGTTCAGGATCAGGGGGAGACTCATGGTGTCCTCGTATTGCGTTACCCGCGCGGCTCGGGGCGCCGAAAAACCTGCTGCGCGTTGCACTGTTGTCCTGCGATGCTCACTGTACGACTCGTACAGCTGCGCTTCTCGGACAACATTGCTGCCGCTCGCGACGGTTTTTCGAAAGCCCCTTTTGTGCGTACAGGAAATATAAGAACCGCATTCTATAGCCAATCATCCGGCGCTGCATGAGGACCGCCGCCGTCCGCAGACAGACGGCGTTGCAAAATGTTAAATGTTGTTGACACTACAAGCCGAGTTTGCAACACTCATCCGTTGTCCGTTCGTCATCTCAAGGGAGATTCCATGGCTGTCCTGCGCCGCGTGTTGTGCGTCGTATTGTTGTGCTGCTGGTCGGGCGCGTGGGCGCAGACCACGGTCTCCGGTTTTTCGCCCGACGGGCAGGTGCGCCGCGTGCGCCAGGCGGTGGCGCGCTTCACGCAGCCGATGGTGGCGTTCGGCGACCTGCGCGCGGCCACGCCGTTCGACGTCGATTGTCCCGTGCCGGGCAGCGCCCGCTGGGTCGACGCGCAGACGTGGAGCTACGACTTCGACCGCGACCTGCCGGGCGCGACGCGTTGCCGCTTCACGCTCAAGGCGAATGTGCACGACCTGGCCGGCCAGCCGCTTGCTGGACGGCGCGAATTCAGCGTCGGCACCGGCGGACCGGCCGTGCTGGCGACCCTGCCGCGCGAAGGGGACGACGACATCGACGAGCGGCAGGCGTTCGTACTGGCGCTGTCCGCCCCGGCGACGGACGACAGCATCCTGAAACAGGCCTGGTGCCGCGCCGACGGCGTCAGCGAAAAGATCGCCGTGACGCTGCTGCGCGGTGAACAGCGCATACAGGCGTTGCAGAACGACCGCGGGTTCGTGCGCCAGGTCGTGGCCGAGGACAAGGGCGACGGGGAGAGCGGGGCCTACCCGGATGCCCGCCTGCGCGCCGACGACAAGGCCGGGCGCCTGGCCCGCATCGTCGTGCTGCAATGCCGCCGCACGCTGCCCGCGAGCGCGGAAGTGGCCCTGGTCTGGGGCGCCGGCGTGGCCGCGCCGAACGGCATCGCGACCGACAAGGACCAGACGCTCACGTTCACGACCCGCCGCGATTTCACGGCCCGCTTCAACTGCGAGAAAGTCAACGCGCGCGCCCAGTGCATCCCGTTCCAGCCCATGCGCGTGAATTTCAGCGCGTCCATCCACGCGGCCGACGCGGCGCAGATCTACCTGGAGGGACCGGGCGGCAAGCGCTGGCCGGCGCGCCTGGACAAGGAGGGGGACC
Source organism: Massilia luteola (assembly GCF_034420155.1). Taxonomy (NCBI): domain Bacteria; kingdom Pseudomonadati; phylum Pseudomonadota; class Betaproteobacteria; order Burkholderiales; family Oxalobacteraceae; genus Massilia; species Massilia luteola. The sequence goes on along the minus strand of NZ_JAXOFN010000004.1, from coordinate 50,648 downwards.
GGGTGCCGGACTTCGTCAGCCAGGTCAGCCTGCCGGGGCCGTTCCCGGAACAGGCCCGTTTCACGCTGCACCTGCCCGCCGGCCTGCGCGACGATGCCGGCCGCCCGCTCGTCGACGCGGGCCGCTTTCCGCTCGCGGTGCGCACCGGCGAGCAGCCGCCGCTCGTCAAGTTCGCCGCGCCGTTCGGCATCATCGAGGCCCACGGCGACCGGCTGCTGCCCGTCACGGTGCGCAACGTCGAGGCCCGGCTGGCCGGCAGCATGCACACGGACGGCACGGCCATGCGCCTGGACGCCGGCCGCACGGCCGACGTGCTCGCGTGGCTGCGCAAGATCGCCGGCCCGCACGGCGGCCTGCATCCCAGCCAGCAGGACGGGGACGACTTGAAGGTGTCGATCTTCAAGGGCGTCAAGCCGGCCGCGCTGCAGCGCTTCACGCTGCCCAGGGCGCACGGCCGGCGCGCGTTCGAAGTGATCGGCATCCCGTTGCGCCAGCCCGGTTTCTACGCCATCGAACTGGCCAGCCCGCGCCTGGGCGCCGCGCTGAACGGCAAGCGGCGCACGGCCTATGTGCGCAGCGCGGCCCTCGTCACCAACATGGCGGCGCACTTCAAGCTGGGCGCGCAATCGTCGCTCGTGTGGGTGACGTCGCTCGACAAGGGCCGGCCGGTGGCCGGCGCGCGTGTCGACGTGCGCGACTGCGCCGCGCGGCTGCTGTGGAGCGGCACGAGCGACGCTTCCGGCATCGCGCGCATCCGCCAGGCGCTGCCGCGCGCCCGCTGCAAGCAGGGCGACGTCTACGTCGTCACGGCCGCGCGCGGCGACGACTTCACGTTCACCTTGTCCGACTGGCAGCAGGGCATCGAAGCGTGGCGCTTCAACCTGCCGACCGGCAGCCGCGACGAGGACAGCCGGGTCGTCGCCACGGTGTTCGACCGGACCTTGCTGCGCGCCGGCGAGACCGTCCACATGAAGCATTACCTGCGCCGCCGCACGCAGCAGGGTTTTGCCTTCGTCCGTGCGAAGGACCCGGCGCCATCGGAGGTACGCGACTGGCGCGCCCGCGAACTCGGTACGGACAAGACGGCGCTGCCGGCGCGCGGCTTCCTCGTCCACCAGGGCAGCGGCGAGAAGGTCGAATTCCCGCTGCACTGGGCGGCGAACGGCAGCGCCGGGGGTGAGTGGGCGATACCCAATGACGCGAAGCTCGGCGCGTACGACGTGCTGATCGGCGGCCAGGTCGCGGGCGAGTTCCGCGTCGAGCAGTTCCGCGTGCCGACGATGAAGGCCCAGCTGGCGGGCCCCAGGCAGCCGGCGGTGGCGCCGCAGGCCGTCGCGCTCGATGCGCAGGTGAGTTATCTCGCAGGCGGCCCGGCCGGCCTCGCGCCGGTAAAGCTGCGCAGCGTCGTGCAGGACACCGGCGTGCAGTTCGCGGACTACGACGAGTTCACGCTCGGCGCGGGCGACGTGCGCGAAGGCGTCGTCGACCAGGGCGGCGGCGGCGACGAGGACGAGGCCGAATCGGAAGGCGCGCCGGGCCAGGACGTGGCGCGCACGCAGTCGCTGCAGCTGGACCGCGCCGGCGGCGCGCGCATCGTCGTCGACAAGCTGCCGCCGATCGAGCGGCCGAAAAGCCTGCTGGCGGAACTGTCGTACCAGGACGCCAACGGCGAGACGCTGACCGTGTCCACGCGCGTGCCGTTGTGGCCGTCGGCGTGGGTGGTCGGCATCAAGCCGGAAGGCTGGCTGCTGCGCCGCGACGCGCTGAAATTCCAGGCCATCGTGCTGGACGTCGCGGGCAAGCCCGTGGCGAACGTGCCGGTGACGGTCGACCTGCTCAAGCGCGCGACCTATTCGCACCGGCACCGCCTCGTCGGCGGCTTCTATGCGTATGAACACAGCAGCGAGATCAAGCGGGTGGGCGAGGCGTGCAGCGGCACGACCGACGCGCGCGGCATCCTCGCGTGCGACACGCGCGCCACGACCGACGGCGACTTGATCCTGCGCGCCCGCGCACTCGATCCGCAGCAGCGCATGGCGGCCACCTATCGCGAAGTCTACGTGGCGGGCGACGACGAGCAGTGGTTCGCGAACGCCGACCACGACCGCATCGACCTGCTGCCGGCGCAAAAGCGCTACGAGCCGGGCGAAGAGGCGCGCTTCCAGGTGCGCAGCCCGTTCCGCAGCGCGACCGTGCTCGTGACCGTCGAGCGCGAAGGCATCCTCGACACCTATGTGCGGCACCTGTCCGGGCGCGACCAGACGATTGCGATTCCCGTGAAGGCCAGCTATGCGCCGAACGTGTTCGTCTCGGCCCTCGTCGTGCGCGGGCGCGTGGCGGGCGTGCAGCCGACGGCGCTCGTCGACCTCGGCAAGCCCGCCTATAAACTGGGGATCGCACCGATCCGCGTGGGCTGGGGCGGCCACGAACTCAAGGTCGACGTCGCGGCCGACAAGGCCGTCTACAAGGTGCGCGAACATGCACAGGTCACGATCCGCGTGCGCGACCCCGACGGCACGCGGCCCGCGGCCGGGACGGAGGTTGCCGTGGCCGCCGTCGACGCCGGCCTGCTGGAGCTGATGCCCAACACGAGCTGGGACCTGCTCGACACGATGATGCACGAACGCAGCCTGCAGGTGGAGACGTCGACGGCACAGATGCAGGTCGTCGGCAAGCGCCACTTCGGCCGCAAGGCGTTCCCGCACGGCGGCGGCGGCGGACGGAGCGCAGGGCGCGAACTGTTCGAGACGCTGCTGCTGTGGAGGGGCAAGGTCGTCCTCGATGCGAACGGCGAGGCGCGCGTCGACGTGCCGCTGAACGATTCGCTGACGTCGTTCCGCATCGTCGCCGTCGCCAGCAGCGGCGCCGGCCGGTTCGGCACGGGCCGCACGGACATCCGCACGTCGCAGGACCTGATGCTCGTGTCCGGCCTGCCGCCGCAGGTGCGCGAGGGCGACCGCCTGCGCGCCGGCTTCACGGTGCGCAACGCGTCCGACCGGCCGCTGACGGTGGCCCTTTCCGCGAGCGTCGCGGCCGACGGCGGCAAGGGCCATTCGCTGGCGCGCCAGGACGTCGCACTGGCGCCGGGCGAGTCGCGTGAAGCCGGCTGGGATTACACGGTGCCGGCCGGCGCGGCGAAGCTCCGGTGGGACGTAGCCGCATCCGGCAACGGCGGCGACGCGGCCGGCGACCGCATGCGCGTCACGCAGCAGGTGAACGTCGCCGTGCCGGTGCGCACCTTGCAGGCGACCCTCATCCAGATCGACGGCACGCAGACGCTGCCCGTCGAGCGGCCGGCGGACGCGCTGCCCGGCCGCGGCGGCGTCCGCACCACGTTGCAGGCGCGCCTGGGCGAGGAGCTGCCGGGCGTGCGCGACTATATGGCGGCGTATCCGTACACCTGCTTCGAACAGCGCACGTCGCGCGCCGTGGCGCTGCAGGACCGCGCGCTGTGGGACAAGGTCGTCGCGACCCTGCCTGCGCACCTCGACGGCGATGGCCTCGTCAAGTATTTCGCGCCGATGGAGCAGGGCAGCGACGTGCTCACGGCCTATGTGCTGTCCTTGACGAACGAGGCGGGCTATCCGATCCCCGACGAGCTGCGCGGCCGCATGGAAGCGGGCCTCGCGGCCTTCGTGGAAGGGAAGATCGTGCGCGGGAACGGCCGCGCGACGGGCGAACTGGCCGTGCGCAAGCTGGCCGCGCTGGAAGCGCTGTCGCGCGGCGCGAACGTGCAGCCGGCCATGCTGGATTCGATCGGGATCCAGCCGAACCTGTGGCCGACGTCCGCCGTCATCGACTGGTATCTCGTGCTCAAGCGCACGCCGGCGCTGCCGCGGCGCGATGCGCGCCTGGCGCAGGCCGGCCAGATCCTGCGCGCGCGCCTGAACCTGCAGGGCACGACGATGGGCTTTTCGACGGAGCGCGCGGACGACTGGTGGTGGCTTATGACGTCGCCCGACGTCAATGCCAACCGCCTGTTGCTGGCGACGCTCGACGATCCGGCGTGGAAGGCCGACGCCGGCCGCCTCGCGCGCGGCACGCTCGGCCGCCAGCAGCACGGGCACTGGGACACCACGCCGGCCAACGCCTGGGGCGTCGTCGCGCTGAAGCATTTCTCGGAAGCCTACGAGCGCGAGCCCGTGACGGGCAACGCGAACCTCGTGCTGGCCGGTGCCGGCGCGAAGGGCGTCAGCTGGACCGGCCCGACGCCGGCCACCGTGCTGCAGGGCTGGCCGCAGGGCCGCGGCACCCTCACGTTGCGCCAGCTGGGCGGCGGCAAGCCGTGGGCGACGGTCCAGAGCCTGGCGGCCGTGCCGCTTTCGGCGCCGCTGGCGTCCGGCTACCGCATCGTGCGCACCGTCACGCCGGTGGAACAGAAGGTGCGCGGGACGTGGTCGCGCGGCGACGTCTACCGCGTCCACCTCGATATCGATGCGCAGTCCGACATGACGTGGGTGGTCGTCGACGATCCGATCCCGGCCGGCGCCAGCGTGCTCGGGTCGGGCCTCGGACGCGACTCGCAGATCGCCACGGCCGGCGAACGCCGCACCGGCTGGACGTGGCCGGCGTTCGAGGAGCGCATGCACACGGGCTACCGCGCGTACTACGAATGGGTGCCGAAGGGCCGCTTCACCGTCGAGTACACGGTGCGCCTGAATAACGAGGGCCGCTTCGCGCTGCCCCCGACGCGGGTCGAGGCCATGTATGCGCCGGAGATGTTCGGCGAGGTGCCGAATGCGGGCGTCGTGGTGCAGTGAGGCGGCCATGAAAGCCTTCCTCGCGTGGATGCTGTTGCCGCTGTCGCTGGCCGCGCTGCCGGCGCTCGCCGCCATGCCGACGCCGCAGGACGTGAAAGCCGCGTGGCGCTCGTCCGACACGACCCTGCTCGACCGGCACGGCGAGATCATCGACGCGGTGCGCGTCGACATGACAGGCCGCCGCCTCGGCTGGGTGGCGCTGGACGACATCTCGCCCACGCTCGGCCGCGCCGTGCTGCAGGCCGAGGACCAGCGCTTCATGGAGCACGGCGGCATCGACTTCCAGGCCATCGGCAAGGCCGCCTGGGACAATCTGTTCGGCGTGCAGCGCACGCGCGGCGCCTCGACGATCACGATGCAGCTCGCGGGCCTGCTCGACCCGAAGCTGGCGCCGCGCTCGGCGGGCCGCACGTGGGCGAGCAAATGGGACCAGGCGCTCGCGGCGCGGGAACTGGAGGCAGGCTGGAACAAGCGCCAGATCCTCGAAGCTTATCTGAACCTGGCCAGTTACCGCGGCGAGCTGCAGGGCATCGGCGCCGCGGCGCGTGGGCTGTTCGGCAAGGCGCCGTCGGGGCTGGATGCGGGCGAGGCCGCGATCCTGGCGAGCCTGTTGCGCGCGCCGGCGGCACCGCCGCGGACGGTCGCGCGGCGCGCCTGCGCGCTCGCGCGCGAGCTCGATCCACATGCGGATTGCGCGGCCATCGAGTGGGAAGTGGACGCCGGGTTCGCGCGCACGGCGGCACCGGCGCCGTCGGCCGCCGGCACGACGCCGCAGCTGGTGCGCCGCCTCGGCGCGGGGCCGGGCAGCGTCGTGCGCAGCACCCTCGACGCCGGCCTGCAGCGCTACACGGCCGCGACGCTGCACCGCCGCCTGGCCGAGCTGGCCGGACGCAATGTGGGCGACGGCGCCGTGATCGTCATCGACAATGCCAGCGGCGAGGTGAGGGCGTATGTCGCGAACGACGGCGCGGGCGAAGTCGACGGCGTGACGGCGCTGCGCCAGGCCGGGTCCACGTTGAAGCCGTTCCTGTACGAGCTGGCGCTGGAGCGGGGCCAGCTCACGGCCGCCTCGCTGCTGGACGACACGCCCGTCGACATCCCGACGGTCGGCGGCCTGTACGTGCCGCAGAACTACGACCACCAGTACCGCGATGCCGCCAGCGTGCGCACGAGCCTCGCCGGGTCGCTGAACGTGCCCGCCGTGCGCACGCTGATGCTGGCGGGGCTGGAACGCTTCCACGAGCGCCTGCGCCAGCTCGGCATCACGAGCCTGACGGAAGCGCCCGAGTTCTACGGCTGGTCGCTGGCGCTCGGCTCCGGCGACGTCAGCCTGCTGGAGCTGACCAGCGCCTACCGCACGCTGGCCAACGGCGGCATGCAGGACGGCGTGACGTTCGTGCCGCGCGCAGGATCGGCCAGGCAAGCGGCCAAACGGCGCGTGCTGGATGCGCGCGCCACGTTCATCGTCGCCGACATCCTGTCCGACCGCGCCGCCCGCAGCACGACGTTCGGCCTCTCCAACGAACTCGCGACGGGATTCTGGAGCGCGGTCAAGACCGGCACCAGCAAGGACATGCGCGACAACTGGTGCGTGGGCTTTTCGGACCGCTACACGGTCGGCGTGTGGGTCGGGAATTTCGATGGCGGCTCGATGTGGGACGTGTCCGGCGTGTCCGGCGCCGCGCCGGTGTGGCGCGACGTGATGGATTACCTGCACCGCGACCGCCCGAGCCGGCAACCGGCCCCACCGCCCGGCCTCGTGCGCCAGACGGTGCGGTTCGCGCCGGCCGTGGAACCCGAGCGCGGCGAATGGTTCGTGCGCGGCACCGAGACGTCGTTGGTCGAGATGCTGGCGCCGGCCCGGCGCGCGCCGCGGATCGTCTATCCGGCTCCCGACAGCGTCATCGCACTCGATCCGGACATCCCGCCATCGCTGCAGCGCATGCGCTTTCGCGCCTACGGCGGCGCGGGACTGCACTGGGAACTGGATGGCGCGAACGCCGGCCCGGCCGACCAGGCGGCCACGTGGGCGCCGCTGGCGGGCGAGCATGAAGTGAAGCTGGTGGGAGACGACGGCCGGGCGGTCGCCGCCGCGCGGTTCGACGTGCGCGGCGCGGCGCCCGGTCAGCTCGCCTCGACCTTTTCGACCAGCAGCGGCGGATCGGCGGACAGGTCGAGCGGCAACGGCGTGAACAGGGGCGAGTCGGAACGGTAGGGCACGCGGCCGTGGCGCGCGGCCGGGTCGAGGTGCAGGTCCTGGTCGTCGAAGATCAGGTGGGCGCGGAATGCCTTGACCACCTTCGACTTGGGCACGCCGCCGAGGAAGAAGATCTCGTTCACGTACACGCCCCAATGGCGCAGGGTATTGATGACCCGCATCTCGGCCGGCGCGCTGCGCGCGGTGACGATGGCGATGCGCACGGGCGACACGTCCGCGCCGAACGGCAGCCGTTCCTGCAGGCGCGCCAGCCTGCGCAGCAGGATCGCGTACGGGCCGTCCTTCATCGGCTCGTTCTGCTTGTCGTCCTCGATCGTGTGGAAGCGGTCCAGGCCCTCGGTCTTGTACACGAGTTCACTGGAATCGTCGAACAGCACGGCGTCGCCGTCAAAGGCGATGCGGACCTGGTCGTCGGGCGGCGCTTCGGCCGCGTGCGGCGGCGGCTTCAGGATCGCAGCCGCGCAGGCCTGGGCGTCGATCACGCGCTGGGCGTCTTCGACATTGGTCGTCAGGAACAGGTCGACGGCGAACGCATCGAGGTAATCGACGACGGACTGGCCGCCGGTGAACGCGTGGCGCGAGATGGGCAACCCGCGCGAACGGATATTGTTGAAGACGCGCACGCCGGTCTCCGGGCTGTTGCGCGACATGACGACGACTTCGACGAGCGGCTTCGTCTCGGACTGGGCGTAGCGGTTCAGGCCGAGCAGGGCGCGCACGAGGGCCATGCCGGTGCCGTCGCGCAGCGGTTCGTTCTCGCGCTCGAGCATGTAGGCGCGGTATTCCTCGAGCGCGCTCTGGGGATTCTTGACGTATCTGGCCTTGTAGAGGGCGTCGGCTTCGGCCAGGTCGAACAGGGCGGTGGCGGAGATGCCGACCACGAGGGTATCGGAAAGGTCGAGGGGCATGATGATCGGATTCCTTGGTTGCGGGCCTGCACGTCGGCAGGACTATTCCTACGGAAATTATGGTGCCCGACACCGATGATTGCTTGAGTTCAAGCAACAATTCGTTGGTGCGGCGAGCCGGCGGTCGCGAACCGCGAACTGTTCCGGCTCGATAGCCTGTGCAGGCCACCGGCCCAGCGCCGCGCCGGCACGGTATGCCGAGGCGGACGCATTCCACGCGATCATCCGGATGGACACCCGCTACCTGCAGGCGCTGATCGACAAGGCCAGGCGCGAAAGACGGGCCGACCCGGTCGCGGAGGCATACATGGATTATCGCGGCCGTCCGGAACGGTATGTATTACCGCGAGATCAGGGTGGCGGCGGACCGGCTGGCACGCGATCCGGACGATATTGCCGTATTAGAGGCGATGGCTACCTGAATCGCCCGCCGTGTCCGGTACCGGGGCATGCCGTTCTTTCGCTGCCAAAGATTCCTTTCGATTTTACAAATGTAATAAACTGTGCCCGGGCAGGGGCGCGCAGGATCGATTTGCGTTCCTTACGACACGCGCGCACCGGTCCGCATTTGATCACCGAGCGCTCACTTACGTATGTTGTCCGACGAATCCGCAACAAGCCAGCTTGTTTCCACCGAACCCGCGCTCGCGGCGGGACAGGAGTCTCGACCGCCCGCCGCTGTGGCCGCATTCGCGCCTCGCTGCGTGTCGATCGATCTCGAAGTCGGCGTCCGGGACCGGAAAATTCATTCCCTCGCGGCGGTGCGCGGCGACAGCGGCGCGGCCTACGTCCATCGCCAGGGCGACTTGCAGGCGGCCTTGTGCCGGCTGGACGAATTCGCATCGGCGGCCTCGTTTTTGCTCGGCCATAATTTCGTCGCCTTCGACCGGGTCCATCTGGCCGCCGCCAAGCCGGATCTGCGCCTGCTGGCGTTGCCGGCCATCGATACGCTGTCCATCAATCCGCTCGCTTTTCCGCGCAATCCATATCATCACCTGGTCAAGCATTACCAGGACGGCAAGCTGCAACGTGGCAGCCTGAACGATCCAGAACTGGACGCACGCCTCACGCTGGACGTTTTCCGCGACCAGTTGAACGCGCTCAAAAGCATGGCCCGGGCATCTCCCCACTTGCTCGCCGCCTGGCACTGGCTGACCACGCTGGACGGTACGGTCTCGGGCCTGAATGCCTTTTTCACGACGATCCGGCGCAGCCCGCGCCCTTCGGACGAGGAGGCGGTCGTTGCCATCGACGCGTGCCTTGCCGGCGAGGGCTGCGCGACCTATGCCGCCGAGCTGCGGCGGCGTGCCCGCGACCACGGATGGGCGTTGTCGTATGCGCTGTCCTGGCTATCGGTATCCGGAGGCAACTCCGTGATGCCGCCTTGGGTCAGGCATCAATTTCCCGAAGCGGAACGGATCGTCCGGCGGCTGCGCGACGTGGCCTGCGGCGATCCCGGTTGCGCCTGGTGCGCCGTACGGCACGACGCCTGCAAGGAATTGAAGCGTTGGTTCGGGTTTTCCGCTTTTCGCCCCGAACCCAAGGATGCGGACGGGCGGCCATTGCAGCAAAAGATCGTGGAGGCGGCGCTGGCCGGCAAGCATGTGCTCGGCATCCTGCCGACCGGTACCGGGAAATCGTTGTGCTACCAGATCCCGGCGCTCTCGCGTTATGACAAGACAGGCGCGCTGACCGTCGTGATTTCGCCGCTCGTCGCGCTGATGGCCGACCAGGTGGCGGGCCTCGAAGCGCGCGGCATCGGCGCAAGCGCCGCCATCAATGGCCTGCTGTCCCTGCCCGAGCGGGCCGACGTGCTGGACAGGGTGCGGCTCGGCGATGTCGGCATCTTGATCATCGCCCCTGAACAATTGCGCAGTAAAACCGTCCGCGCCGTTCTCGCGCAACGCGACATCGGCATGTGGGTGCTCGACGAAGCACACTGCCTCTCCAAATGGGGCCACGCGTTCCGTCCCGATTATCGCTACGTCGGACGCTTCATCCGCGAATCAGCGACGGATCGCCTGGCGCCCGTGCTGTGCCTGACGGCCACGGCCAAGCCGGAAGTCGTGGCCGACATGGTCGGGTATTTCCGCGACAAGGTCGGCATCGAACTGGAAGTGCTCGACGGCGGCGCCACGCGCGACAACCTGGATTTCCAGGTCATGCCGACCACGCCGGCGGAGAAATTCGCACACGTGCACCAACTGTTGTGCAGCGAATTGCCGTCGGGCGCCGAGGGCGGCGCCATCGTGTACTGTGCCTCGCGCAAGCAGACGGAAGAGATCGCGCGGTTCCTGCGTGAGAATGGCGTGGTGGCCGCTCATTTCCACGCGGGCTTGCCGCCGGAGACCAAGAAAGACACGCAAAAGCGTTTCGTCGACGGCGAGTTGCAGGTGATCGCGGCGACCAATGCGTTCGGGATGGGCATCGACAAGCCGGACGTCCGGCTGGTCGTCCACGCCGATATGCCCGGTTCACTCGAAAACTATTTACAGGAGGCCGGACGCGCGGGACGCGACCGCGCCCACGCGCGCTGCGTGCTGATGTACACGGCCGAGGATGTCGAACGCCAGTTCGGCATGTCGGCGCGCTCGCGGCTGTCGCAGCGCGAGATCCAATCGGTACTGAAAGCCCTGCGCGCGCTGGAACGGAAGAAGCAGGGCGCGGGTGAACTCGTCGTCACCGCCGGCGAGATCCTGTCGGAGGAAGCCGACGGCGTATTCGAGCGCGACGCGGCGACCGATGACACTCGCGTGCGCACGGCCATCTCCTGGCTGGAAGAAGCCGCACTCCTGCAGCGCGACGAAAACCGTGTCCAGGTTTTCCCGTCGTCGCTACTGGTCGGCTCATTGCAGGAAGCGGAAGAGCGGCTCAGCAGGCAGCCGTTGTTTGACGATTACCGGCGTCAATTGCTGGCAGTAGTCAAGACCTTGATCGCGGCCGATCCGGACGACGGCATCTCCACCGACGAACTGATGGGTATATCGGGTTTATCCGCTGAAAAAGTCCGCGCCGCATTGTACGATCTTGAACGCCTGGGCATCGCCAGCAACGACACGGTCCTGACGGCGTTTGTCCATGCCGGTACCGTTCGCGCATCGGCCAGGAGGCTCGAAGAGGCGGCCGCGCTGGAAGACGCGCTGGTGTCCTGCTTGCGCACGGCTGCACCCGACCTCCAGAAAAACGAGGGCTCGACACTGCAACTTCGCCACGTGACACAAGCGCTCAAGGACGCCGGTCACGCGACGGCGTTGCCGGAACGGATACTTCGGATCCTTAACAGTCTCGCCGCGGATGGCCGTGGCGAGGACGGTGGCCTCGGCAGCGTCCGCCTGCGGCGCCTGGATGCCGAGAACGTCGTCGTCACGCTGCAGCGCGACTGGAACGCGCTCGCCAGGACGGCCGAGGTGCGGCGGCAGGCGGCGGCTTGCGCGCTCCAGCACTTGCTCGACGTATTGCCGCCGGGCGCGCGCGGCACCGACCTGCTGGCGGAAACCAGCCTCGGCAAGCTGCGCGGTGCACTGAGCAAGGACGTCGCGCTGGCCGCTTCCGCCAGGCACCTCGAGAAATTGCTCGACCGGGCATTGTTGTGGCTGCACGAACAGGACATCATCCGTTTGAACAAGGGGCTTGCGGTGTTCCGGCCGGCGATGTCCATACGCCTGTCGGCCGAACGGCGCAACTTCGCCAAGGCCGACTTCCTGCCGCTGAAACTGCATTACGACGAGCAGGTGGTGCAGATCCACGTGATGGCGGAATACGTGCGGTGCGGCCTGCAGATGATGGCCGACGCCCTGAAGCTGGCCTTCGATTATTTCAGCCTCGAGCGCGAAACCTTCCTGGGCCGCTGGCTGCCGGGAAAGCACAAGGAACTGGAGCGCCAGACCACACCCGCGTCGTGGGCAGCCATCGTCGACGATCTGCGTCATCCGCAACAGCAAAGAATCGTGGCGGACGACCGCGAACAGACCAATGTGCTGGTGCTGGCCGGACCCGGCTCCGGCAAGACGCGGGTCCTGGTCCATCGCATCGCCTACCTGATCCGGGTGCGCCGGGAAAATCCGCACGGCATCCTGGCGCTGGCGTACAACCGCCACGCCGCGCAGCAGATCCGCCAGCGCCTTGCCGACCTGATCGGCGATGATGCCCGGGGCGTCGTCGTCATGACCTGCCATGCCTTCGCCATGCGGCTGACCGGAACGAGTTTCCGCAAGCATGCGGCGAAGGATGAATATGGTTTCAAGCAGGCCTGCAAGGATGTCATCGCGCAGGCGGTCGCCCTGCTGAAAGGGGATGAGGCCGCGCCGGACGAAGCGGACACGCAGCGGGACCGCTTGCTGTCCGGGTTTCGCTGGGTCCTCGTGGACGAGTACCAGGACATCGGCCCGGAACAGTACGAGCTGATTTCGGCGGTCGCCGGCAGGACGCGGGCGGACGAAGACGGTCGCCTCACGCTGTTCGCCGTCGGCGATGACGACCAGAACATCTACGCATTCGACGGCGCCAGCGTCGAGTACATCCGGCGTTTCGAAAACGACTACGCGGCGCGCCCCGTGTACCTGACCGAGAATTACCGCTCGAGCCATCACATCGTCGACGCCGCCAACCGCGTGATCGCAGCGGCCGCCGACCGGATGAAAGCAAAAAATCCGGTCCGCATCAACCAGGCGCGGCAGAAGGCGGATCCCGGCGGCGCGTGGGCGCACATCGACCCGGTCGCGCAGGGGCGTGTACAGCTGCTGCCGGCGGGCGACAGGCCCCAGACCCAGGCCGTCGTGGTCGTGGACGAGCTGCGCCGCCTGGCCGCGCTGGACCCCGCCTGGGACTGGGCGAAGACGGCGATCATCGCGCGCGAGTGGCGGACACTGGACCCTGTGCGCAGCTATTGCGAACTGCGCGGCATCCCGGTACAGACGGCCGATGAAGAGATGGTGCATTGCTGGCACCTGCGCGAAGCGCGCGACCTGGTCGAGTGGCTGCGCGGCAGGGACGGCGGACTGATCAGCGCGGGCGATGTCGGCGACTGGCTTGCCGCTCAGCGGGACGGCCCCTGGTGGACCTTGTTGCGCGACGCGGTCGAGCAATACGGGTTGGAGACGGCGCAGTCCGTGCTGCCGCGCGAGCACTTCATCGAATGGCTAGCGGAATGGGGACGGGAAGTGCGCAGGCGCCAGCGCGGCCTTCTGCTCTTGACCGCGCACCGCGCCAAGGGGTTGGAATTCGATCATGTGGCGGTGCTGGACGGCGGCTGGAATCGTGTCGGCGACAATGAAGATCCGGACGCGCCGCGCCGCCTGTTCTATGTCGCCATGACGCGTGCGCGGCATACGCTCGCGCTGGCGGTGCTTGGCCGGGGGCACCGCTTCGCCGCCGCCCTGGACAAGGCACCGTGCGCCTTGCGCCGGGACCTCCCGCCGCCGGGGCCCGTCCCGGCCCAGCTCGCGCGCCGATACTTGCGACCGACGCTGAAGGAGGTCGATCTCGACTTTACCGGGCGCCTGCCTTCGGCCGATCAAATCCACGGCGCCGTCGCACGGTTGGCCGCGGGCGCGACTATCGTCTTGCGCCCGGTTGGAGACCGCTGGCAGTTGTGCGACATGGATGGCCGGGTCATCGGCCGGCTGGCACGCGCCTTCGCGCCGCCCGCCGGGATGCGCTGCGTGGACGCACGTGTGCATGCCATCATCGTCCGGCGCAAACAGGACTGCGAGCCTGGGTTCCAGGCCCTGCTGTGCTGCGATCAATGGGAGGTGGTGTTGCCTGAACTGGTATTCGAGCCGGTGGCTTGACGGGCGCGGGGAGGGCCATCGCAATACCAGGAAGGGGCGCCGCTGGCGGTGTTTGTCATCGCTCGCAGACGGCCAAACCGATTAAACTCACTATTCAGTCTCTAAGAACATTTTTCTTCTAGAGAACTCCTCCTTTAGGAACTGCATCAGCTGCTCCTTCTCGGCGGGAGTAACGTCTTCTTGGTCATTTGGCGCATCCCATTTTTCAATGCTGTTCTGATACAGCACGAAGTCGGGAGATCCGTAGCCCCTCAAAAGCGCTTCACCGTATATGGTGACGCTCTTAGCGCCGTCCTTCACCCAAAGGTGTCCACGTGCAATTTCTGTCAGTTTCATGTCGGTCATCGTCTAAAGATAGTTTTCGTGGTGCCAGTCTTGGGGGCAATGGTGTCGATCTGGGTCACGGATGGGTTGCTCATTAATGCCCCTTTTTCCCGCGTTTCCCAAATGTTGCCAGGCCGGAGCTGCCTGCCCAATCGCTCCGCGAGTAAAACCACACGATCTATTAAATGGATTGCACATGCTTCTTGATTGACCTACTAAGTTTTTCAAGCCTTCCCCACCAGTCCTTTTGCGATAAATGAGGTAAGTAAAAATCTCCAAGCCACTTCACGTGGCAACGCATCTCTATCTGCTTCAAAGCTTCATTACGCGTATTCGCCAATAAGGTTTGGTCTAACGCCAAATCAACAAGGTGCTGCAACTCATCAGCATCTTTAGTAAATCCTACTTGATGCAAATCGGAGACAATGCTGGTAATTAATTCTGAAAAGGTCGTCATCGTTTGACTGCTCCTGTGTATTTTCCTCCGGCGGTTACGACTTGCCAGCCCTCTCCGGTTTTGTCAGATCCCCACTGTAGCTGAGGCGCCACTTTTCCTTCAAGTAGCATTTGATTCCGAGTTAGGGCAACAGGACTTTCAAATTCTGCTGTATTGCTTGGTGGAAGCGCAAGTTTTTGGCGTCTTTCGGCAGCTGTTGCCCCAGCCGAGCATCGCGTCACAAATACTCCTGACTTTGCTCCTGCGTCGTATTCCGCATTATGAATTGCTCACCGGCGCATCCGTGAGAAGTATAAATTTGACCATCAAAGCTGTTTGCTGCCTCCTGCTGCGCCGTTTTTGAAAGTCCTCGTGCTTTCAAAAGGTTGCTTGCAAAGTTATTTTTGATTGGACTTCCTGTGCATGTGGTGAGCCTCAGCGGGTCCATCCATTCCGTTGGATTAGGTGCGTACCAAAGTAATATTTTTGAAAATCATTCCTTCGGATTTGTTTCAGTTGAATCGTGCTCGAATCTGATCTCTAAACTTAGATCGCCTTGCTTCGCGTCATAAAAAAATATAGCACTTCCCCATTCGCAAGAATCCAGAAAAGCAGTGCTTGGATGATCGCTTATAAACCTCAAATTCAGCGACTTCTCACATGCTTTTATCACTTTTGACTCGAGAATGCTGGATGTGAAAAATTCGATCAAATCAAATAAAAACGTTAAGGAGAAGGACCTTCCTTCTCCGGCTTCAATCACGCCATCGGCCGATTGTCCGCAAACACTGACTTTTGTTAATAAGCGATAGCGTGTTCGTCCTTGATTTGTGTGAATCGGGGACGAACATAGCTTTGCGATAGAGCCGACGAGAACGCCATTCGCGTCAACCTCTATAGGTTTCGATTCAACAGAAGCCGAACCGTGATTTAAATCTAATTTAATGGTATGCAGCGAAGCTGATCTCCAAGGGGTATATGGTTGTTCATCTATACCGAATCTCGATACCGCAGCACGTCGACTTCAGATCGGCTCTCGAAACTACGCCGCCCCAAGAGAAGTCGAACACGTCGGCTCCTAGTGATGTCGATGAAGGCGAGCACTTCAGTTGCTTCTAGAGCATCGCGGTCAGCGTTTTCTTCTCGGCTAGGAGGTCTTTCTCCGTGGCGTTATAACCTAAGGCGGACACATTGCTCTGCTCGAGCGTCAGCGTTACTCCGTGTACAACGTCTCTAGAGAATCTGATACCGGCCACGAAGCGCTGTCCCCACAACTGAATTGAAACCGGGCCATACAAGACGAAATCGGGGGCCGACTCTCGGCAGCTTATGTGCTGGCCAAGGCCACGGTCAAATTCCGAGCGTGCCAGTCCGGGAAAGGCCAGTACTTGATCATCGGTGCGCAAGACACCGTCGCCTAACAAAAAATTGCTGTTCAATGGTGTCATTTTGAAAATTTCACAATAGTTCCACTGGTCAATTTTGGTTTGTTGCCATTTTCAATGAAGTATTGGGTTCCTCCACCCGCTCCTAGATGAGGATTGGCAAGCGCCGTGTCCTTTGCGGCGCAAATATCTTCCTTGACGACAAACGCTTGTACTTGTCTTCGCATCGGCAGCATGCCGGATGTATTGCCCGCATGGGCCACTTGAACAAGGTCATTGTACCCTTGTGCCGCGCCGCCCTTTAGTACTGCGGGCGAACCTGCAAAATAGTTTCCGGGCTTGGGTCCGTATGTGTCAAGACCCGCCTAGAACACGTACAATTTTCTTTTCACACTTCAACCGTATGTCTCCCCGTGAGACGTGAGAAATTTAAAAAATCATACTCAAAGCAGTTCGTTTTTTTGTTAGATTGTCGACCAATCGATAGTATCTTTCTCACCTGTTAATCGAAAAATAAAGTAGTTGATTGCATGAAACTCGTTTGAAAATATCGCCACATCAAAATTTATTCCGCGTTCGGTAGTACATACCAGCCAAAAATCATTTACTTTATGAATAACTAGTTCGCCAAATCCGGCAGTGAGTTGACTACCAAGGGCGTATTCATTCCTGTTGATTCCCTTTGTATCAAGAAATTGTCGAACTTTATCGAACAACGGCTCGATTGCCATTGAATTTGGGGGGGGCTTTTCAAAGTCAAATCCTGGTAACTCAATAATCATGAACTTCTCCTTAAACAACCTGAAGCAATTAATTGCTCTACTGACTTTTCCGTCTTGTGTTGCGTGCCATTTCCGATCTCATCGAACCATGGTGTAGCTGGGCCTGATTCCACAACAATTGGTTTGGTGACTTCATATTGATAATAGGGGGCCAGTTTATCGGTCCCTGGTGGTAACGCACGTCCTGCATACGAAGCACCATTTGGCGCTAGAAAACGACCGCGTTCTCCACCATAACGATCAAGCTTAGTGCCAACGACTAGTGTTTCTTTCGTTGACGCTCCATAAAACCCATCATTAGGCGGATACCACCAACTGCCATCGGTTTTTTTCCAACCCACTGCTTTCGCAGCCTTTCTCTCTGCAGCACATGGATCACTCTTTTCTGCAACGCGACGAGACGTTCTTCGCTGTGCCGAATTGCCAGATAGTCCGAGCGGATCAAGCCAACCAACAGGGTTCGGAGCGTATGCATAGGTATTAACGCCTCCAAGTAGACCAATCGGATCTTGTGTGAGGTAGCGCGCCATGTGCGGATCGTAGTACCGATACCGGTTATAGTGCAGCCCCGTTTCTTCATCGAAGTATTGTCCTTGAAACCGTATCGGATTCCGCATCCCGGCCTTGCGCGCCGCCTCGCTGATCGCCTCCATCGCTTCTCCCCACGCCTTGTACTGCGCCGACCACGCAACCTTGCCTTCATGGTCGGTCAACTCCTGCGGCGTGCCCAGATGATCGCATTGATAGAAGGCGATCTCGTCCTTACCGAACGGCTCGGCTTCCTGCTCGTACTCACCGTTCCACAGCGGATCAAGTGTATTGTCGTACTTGCCGTCGTTGCCCGCCATCAGCGCCTTGACATCGGTAGTGGGCGCCAGTCGAAGCGCCTGGCTTTGCGAGGCCTGCACCAGCGGCACGAAGCTGTCGCGCTCGTACACATAGTGCACCGTCCGTTCGCCTGCCGCATGGCCCTTGCGCACACTGCTTTCCAACGCCAGCGTGTCGCCGTCCCAGCCGTACATGGTCCGGGTCGTCTCGCGAAAGGCGGTGCCATCCATCGCCTGGCTGTGCTTGGCAATGCGCCGTCCCAGCGGATCGTAGGCAAAGGTGGTGATGCCATGATCGGTCGCGGCGCGGGTCATCCGGTTGAACGCATCCCATTGATATTCGGACCGCTTGCCGTCCTGGGTACGTTCCACGACGTTGCCGCGTTCGTCGTAGCGGTAGCTGACGCCGGCATATTCCTTGAGCAGGTTGTCCAGCAGTTTCGGCAACGGGGCGCGACGGGTGGTCGGCGCCTGCTGCGCGGTATCGGCTGCCTGGATGTTGCCGGCGGGGTCGAAGGCGAAGGTTTCATGACCCAATTCGCTGTTAGCCGCCAGCAGGCGCCCGACTGGGTCATAGCGGTATTCGACGTGGCCGCGCCGGCTGTCTTCGAGACAGGCCAGTTGGCCGGAAGGGTCGTAGCGGTAGCGCCGCAGGATCGCGGCTTGCGTGCCGGCCTGGACGCCGGGACGGTACGGGGCGGCGTATGGATACCGGTCCTTCTGGCTGGCCTGCGCGGCGGCGCCGAGCTGCTGTTCGATCAGGCGCCCAAGCGGGTCGTACTTCATCGTTTGCAGCAGGCCGTTGGCCTGGGTGCGGCCGGTTTCCTGGTACAGCGTGTCGCGCTCGAAGGAGACGAGGTCTTGCCCGTCGAGCAGCAGGCCGTGCACGTGGCCGGCACCGTACGTCAGCCATTCGATGCGGTGGCCGTCGGGGCGGGTAGTGCCGTTACGCTGGTTGAGTTCGTCGTATTGGTGGTGCCAGACCGCGGTGCGCCTGTCGGGGTGGAATGGGCCCTGGTAGTGCTGGTGTTCGCGGACGAGGTTGCCCGCCGCGTCGTAGAACCATTGCAGCCGGGCGTGTTCGTTCTTCGCTTCGGCCAGCTGGCCGTTGGCGTTGTAGGCGAAGGTTTCAGTTTGCTCGGGCTGGCCGGGGGCTGCGGCGCGGCGTTGCACGAGCCGGCCCATGGGGTCGAAGTCGAGCCGCGTGGTCACGCCGGCTTCGACGGTTTCCGCCAGCACGCCGCTGGCTTCGTCGTAGCGGTATTCGGTGACCTTGCCGTCGAAGCCCTGTTCCTGCAGCAGGCGGCCGACCGGGTCGTACTGGAAACGGTAGACACTGCCGTTTTCGTTTTCCAGTGCGGACAGGCGCCCCAGCGCGTCCCATTGATAGCGCAAGTTGTGTCCAAGGGCGTCGATGCGCTTCGCGATCAGTCCGGCCGCGGTGTAGCGGTAGGCGGTGGTGCGCGCGAGCGCGTCGGTGTGCGCTAGCAGCCGGCCTTCGGCGTCGTGGCGAAACTGCTCCTGGCTGCCGTCGGGGTGGATGACGGCTTCGAGCTGGCCCGGACGGTTGCCGCTGTCGGTGCCTTCGCGGTGTGCTTGCGCCAGCGTTGCGGGACTGAGCGTTGTGTAGCGGTAGCGGGTCGCGTTACCGGCGGCGTCGATGCGTTTAACCAGGCGCTTGCGCTCATCGTATTCCCACTGGCTGCTGTGCCCGGAACAGTCTGTGTAGGTGGCGAGCTGGCCGTCGGGGGTGTAGGCTAGTTTCGTGACGCCACCCTTGGCGTCGTGGACTTCGACGGGCCGGCCAGCCTTGTCGTACGCGTATTGGGTCTTGTTGCCGCGCGGGTCTGTTTCCTCGACAAGTTGGCCCTGTGCATTGTAGTCACGCTTCCAGGTGCCGCCTTCGCCGTCGCGGATGCCGGTGACGCGGTGCTGGCCGTCGTACTCGAAGTGCACCTGGCTGCCGTCGGCGCGAGTGTGGGTGAGCAGGTTGCCCTGGCCGTCGTAACCGTAATGCTCGCTGCTGCCGTCGGCATGGATGTGACGGACGACGTTCTTGGCGTCGTCGCGGAACAGCCATTCCTCGCGCCCATCCGGATACACGATGCGGTACGTGTAGCCGGCGATGTCGTAGTAGTAGCGGGTCTCGTGGCCGAGCGCGTCGGTGACGTAGGTCAGGCGGATGTTCTTGTCCCATTCGAGTCGGGTGTCGTCGCTGCCGTCGTCGGCCCACTCGCGGATCGCTTTGGCATTGGTGCCGCTGTCGATGCTGGTGTCGTAGGCGAGGTTCATGCCGCGCCCGGTGCGGTCCAGGTAGCGGGTGACGAGGTGGCGGTCGTATTGGTACTGCCAGGCGGCGGCGTTTTCGTCCTGGGCGAGGATCAGGTCGCCGTGCTCGTCGTAGTCGTAGCCGGCAAGCTGGCGCAACAGCTTGCCATCCTTGATTTCCCATAGCGCAAGGATGCGGCCGGTATCAAGGTCGATGCGGGTGCCGGCATGGGCGACGATGGTTTCGCCCTGCTTGCTGATGATGTCGCTGAGCACTTCCTCGCCGGCGTACGGGCCATTGGCGACGACGTGGTCGTAGCGCAGGCCGAGGGCGGCGCCGTCGCGGGCATGCAGCGCGATCAGCCGGAAATGCTCCTTGCCCAGCTCGGCTGCCTTGGCGCGCACGGTGTCGACCAACTCATAGGTTTCGCGCCAGGAACTGGACTCGCCTTCCGGCAGCGGCTTGCCGAAGTCGAGCGTGAGCAGGGTGATGCTCATGCGCGTGAGTGTAATTTGCTCGACCGGGTCGTAGTGCTGCTGGCCGATGTCCAGCCATGGGTAGCGGTGGCTGCGGCCGTCGGCGGCGTGATAGAGCAGGGCGGCGGGCTTGCCTTGGCCGAGGACGTCGACACGCGTGCTGTACGGGGTGAGCCAGCGCGCGCCGAGATTGCCGCGGTCATAGGCGCACAGCTGGCTGCGGTAGGTGCGGCTCCAGTCGATGGGGAGCGGCGCATCGAGTACGAAGTCGGTGTGGGTGAAGGTTTCGGCGCCGGTGGCGAAGCTGATCGAGTGCGCGGTGCCGCCTTTTGCGGGGCATAGCTTGCAGGCATTGGCCTCGCCCGTCGCCGGATGTTGGCGGCTGGTGGCGCCCAGCTCGTGGCCGGGCTTGTCCTTTTTGTGATGCGAGCCCTTGCTTGATGGGACCAGCGCCGGGTACCGCCGCTTGTGCTTGGTGACCGCGTCGCGCAGCCGCATCAGTAACCAGCGGATGCTCATCTGGGCCTGTTCGTCGGCAAGGGCGGCGAGCTTGCCGCGAAACGCCGGCTTGAAGTCGGTCAGGTGCCCGATGATGCCCGTCACGCCAGCTACCGCGCTCTGCGGCAGGAGGCTGGCTGCCGCGGCGACAATGTAGTTCGCGCTCATCTTGTACTGCCTGCCAAGGGCGCCAAGCATGCGGCGCCAGCTGCTTTGCACTTTGGGGTCGTGCAGCTTGCTCTCCACTTCCGCCGTGGATGCCACGTCGAACAGCGGTTCCTTGCCGATGCAGCGCTTGAGGATCTTGATCAGGTCGTCGGCAATGCCGTCGGCGGTATTGGCGCAATCGTCCAGGATACCTGCCAGCTTTCCCATCGCGCCGTCGATGAAGGTCTCGATCTCGCCGGCCAGCGTGGCGTTGAGGTGCGCGACCAGCACCTCGATCAGCGCGGGGCCGAGATCCTTGACGCCCAGCGCCAGTTTTTGCCGGACCAGGTGCAGCGCCGGCCGCAGGCTCATACGTGCGGCGCTCATCGTTGGCGGGACCGGGATCACGCCGATCAGGTTGACGCCCAGGCTGACCCATTCCAGGAAGTCGATTTCCTTCTTGGCGATGTACTTCTGGACCACCCCCACCATGTCCATGATGGCGTCGATCAGCGCCATGATGTTGCCGATCACCGGCAGGCTGCCGGCCACGGTACTCAGGCGCTCCAGCGTGACGTAGTCATAGCTGATCTTGCGCAGCCATTTGTCGAAGGCGGCGGCAGCGGCGCCGATGTCTTGCTGGGCGATGGTGTTGAGCGGAGCGACTGCGACTTCCGGCGCGCGCTCGGCGGGCTTGGGCGGGGCTTGCGTGGGTTTGGTCATGGCGGTTTTTTATCTTTTTATATGACGGTTTTTTTGGGGATCGAGAGCGGAACTTCAGCGCCGATGCGCGGCAGCGATCCGGGCAAACCGACGGTGGGGGCGACGGCGGCAGGCTTGCCGGCACTTAACGCGCCGTAGGTATCCAGGGCCATCGCGGCGCCAGGCAGCTTGTCCGCCACATTGGCCATGGCGGTCTGTCCGACCGGCGCCAGCAACGCTTGCGCGCCGCCTTTTTGCAGCGACTGCACCGCGCTGGCCGCTCGCTCCGCGGCTTGCGCAATCGCGCCGAACTTGCCGGCTGCGCCGTTGAGACTGCCTGCCGCAGCGTTGGCGCTGGCGAGCAGTCCGGGGTTCTGCGCCCTCGGCGCCAGCGCTGTCCGGTCAGACGTTGCCACAGCATCGGCGCCCACCTCGGGCAGCGCCACCGTCGGCCATTCGGTTCCTTGGCCGAAGTAGCTGCCTTCGTCCCACGGGTCGCGCGGATCCTTGCCGTAGCTGACCGTGGCCATTCCCATCGGCAGGCCGGCCACGCTGGCGAAGCCGTTTCCATCGAGCGTCCCCTGGTGGACGCCACCTTCGGCGTCGACGACGGTGTAGTCGCCCTGCCGGACGCCTTGGCGCCTAGCGCCTTCCGGGCTCACGTACTGATGATGCAGGTCGAGCTGCCCCGGCGGCAGTTGCACGGTCTGCGGCAGGCCCGGCGTGCCTTCGCTCTTGCCAGGGACGAAGCTGTGGTGTGCCGCGTGCTGGACCCAGTTGCCGGTGGTGCCATGGACGATGCCCGATGCGTTCCAGCGGCTGAAGCTGGTGCCGCCGTTGATCACCACCTCTTCCTTTGCCGTGATCGTGATCCGGTTGGCGGTATGGGTGATGTTGAGCTTGGCCAGGATGTTGACGCTGTCCTTCAAGGCGGTGATGTCGATGTCGGCGCTGGCCGCCACCAGCTTCATACCGGCCTTGTAGGCAAACATGCGCACTGCTTCCTTGACGCTGACGAGCAGGCTCTTGCCCGCGCTCAGGCTGGTATGGCCGCCGCTGGTCAGGGCGGTGTGCGCCACGCTCATCAGATGAGTGGAACCCTGCGTGCTGGTTTCGATGCCGGCGGGGCTGGCTAGAAGCAGGTGGGGCGCCTGGAATTCCGGGAATTCGCCTTGTCTAGGCGTGCCCCCTTGGCCTTTGATGGCGTCGACCTGCGCCTGCAGCGCGGCGGCGACCTGGTCCTGATCGCCCGGTAGGTGCGCCAGCGCCTGTTGTGCAACTTGCGACAGGCTGTCGTGCAATTCCTGGCCCTGCGCCATGCGCGCCAGCGTCTCCGCCATGTCGGTGATATGGGCGCGGGCGTTGGGCCGTCCTTCGGTGCTGAGCAGCAGGCCCTGCTGCGCGCGCACCGCGCCGTGGCCGTCGGTGCGCAGCTCGAAGCCCTGGCCGCGCGCATCCTTGCGTCCGGCATTGTCTTCGATGCGGTTGATATGGCCGAGGCTGAGCTGGCTGGCGAGATGATCGCTTTTCAGCTGCGCCTGGATCTTGCCTGGGGTATCGTCCAGCACCAGGTGATTGCCGCGCCCGCTGCCTTCACCCGACTGCAGCTCGTGGCTACGCAAGCCGCTCAAGGCCTGCTGTTCGGGCAACTTCCACGGCGGCATATGCGTGTAGTTGTACAGCGCGCCAAGAATCAACGGATGGTCGATGTTCCCGTCGAGGAAGATCACAGCCACCTCGTCACCGACCCGCGGCAACCGGATATTCCCGAATTCGCTACCGGCGCCGGGCGACATCACGCGCACCCAAGGCGAACTGTTCTCGTCGTAATTGCCCAGCCTGTCCCAATGGAACTGGACCTTGATTCGGCCATAGCCATCCGTGTAAATTTCGGACCCGGCAGGCCCGACCACGATAGCCGTCTGGATGCCGGGATAGGTGCAGGGCTGGCTGTTGTAGTTGCGTCCCGGCAGCCACGGGATATCCTTGCGTACGCAGCGGAATGTGTTCTCGTAATGCGACGGCGCGCCCGGTCCGGCCTGGTAATTGTTGCTGGCTTCGTGGTCGACGGACAGGATCAGGTAGTCCCGGTCGGCGATACTTGGATGTGGCGCTTCGCCCTGCGCGGGGGTTCGGAGCTCGGCGCTGAAGTGGCCGCCGAGCTTGAAGAACCGGCCCGGCTGGACCGTGCGGTCGTTGCCGCGCGCGTCAAAGATTTGCGTGTTTGCGTCGCGCTCGCCCATGCGCTGACAGGCGAGTTTTTCGCCGTCGTCGTGGGTCCGGAAACCGTACGAGCCGGTGTTTTCGTAGATCTCGTGGGGAAAGACGTCGCCCTGGTTGTTGAGCGACTCGGCGCTCGAGCGCTGTACGACGGGGTTCTTGAAATCGAAGCTGACCAAGGTCGTCTGGCCGGAGCCGATGCACCGGTTGGGGCTCCATTCGTGGATGCCGTCGTCTTCGAGCGAGCCGGCCTTGTCGCGGAAGGGGATTGTTCCGGAATCGTCGATCCCGGTCGGATCGATGGGCTGGGCGAGGTAGCTTTTATCGTAGAGCCAAAGCGTGTGTCCATCCGCCCGGTGCTCGTAGGAATACATCAGGCCAAGCGCTTCCCAGCGGCGGTGCAAATGGTTGTAGTCGGTTTCGTCGTACTGGTTCGCGCAGGTCATGCGCGGATCCTCGTCGATGATGTGCGTACACCAGTCGGCCTGGCCGTAATGAGCAAATGTGAGTTCGGTCAGTTCGATGACGTTTTTACCGTGGAATGACACGTTGTCCTTGCGCAGCTTGGCGAAGGCGAGCCACGGTTCGAGCACCATCTGGTAGAAGGCGAAGCCGCCGTCGGTGCGCAGGAAGCGGAATTCGGTGACGTAGCCGTTGAAGTAGCGCAGCGACCCGTCTTCGCGCACGAGCGAGATTGTCGCCATCCTGGCCATCATCGCCTTCAGGGGAATCTGCGCGTCATCCGACAGGAGTTCCACCTCGAAGCAGAAGCAGCGCGAGACTTCCTCGTGCGCCCTTAATCGGTTCGGCAGCAGGATGGATTCCGGCCCGTCATTGCGGGGGAAGGCCAGACGCATCAGGCGGTCGTTTTGTGCATCGAGAGTGAACGCCGACAGTGCAGCTCCCGCAGCGATCGCTTGGCTCCTATCCATGTATTGCCTCCCATGGTTTATCAGGTAACAGAATTTTCCATTGGCTAAGGTAACCAACAGGTCTTGGACGACCTTGATAAAAGGCAAAAATCGAACTCTGCTGTTGTCTCAGGGGAATGCCGGCGTGACGTGGATGTGAGGGACGGCTGGCCCGGGCGCTCCCGTAAGGTCGAGCGGTTCGACTTGCATGCTCTCGATCTCGCTGGCCGGAAAAGTCGGCGACAGGCTGTTACGAAAGTGCAGGACCCGGCTGAACGCTTGGGCATAGAAAATGACCAATTGCGCAACATCCGTCCCAGGACATTCAGCAATTGTGCGAACCAGTACCGGTATGGTGCCGCGAGCAGGCGCTCGGTCATGACAGCGGCATGCAGCCGCTTCTCGGTTTGCATCGGAACAGTTCCTCTCCGGATTGCCGTGACAGGATCACCAGCTCGATAAAGCTGCTCATCTGTGCGTACAGCGCAAAAAACTGGTCCATGATCTGTACGAACAAGTACAGGCCGGTGCCAACGAAGGCCTCTTCGTCGATCGTCAGGCGCACTTCGGTCCCGTGCGCCAGCGACGGCCCGCGTTTGTGCCTTAACCATGCGGTGGTCTCGGCATGCTCCAGCCCGACGATGCCGGCGATCTGCCGCTGCGATACCGCCGATCCCGTGAAGTCGTACAAGGCCAGCATGTCGCGCAGGCCGTCCGCGCCTTCTGTCGCGAGCGAGCGATGGTTGCGCGTCAGGTGCGAGATGAGTCGCCAGTGCGCACCCTGGTCATTTGAGAGGCGATGGGGACGCGTCGGCCTGCGAAGAAAATGGATCGCTGCGCCCTTGGCGGCGCCTGGGATGGACAGGTCGCCGCGGGCCGAGCTGGATTTCAACAGGCAAGGCAGGTCGCGGTTCGTGCAGGTGAGGTCGATCGACAGCGTCATTCTCTCGAGCGCGAGCGGTGCACCGTCGACATCGACGAGCGAGATAACTTTTTCATGGCCCGGGCTGGTCGCTGTCAGCGTGTCGTCATGACGCAGTATCCAATAATGCCCTTTGCGTGCATCGCTCTCGCCGTGCCGGAGTGCGTAGAACGGGAGGAATTCGACCGGCGCGATTTGCTTGCTCCGCTTCCGCACCATATGGACCCGCTCGACCGAATAGACTTCGTACGCCGCCGCATGCGTGGGATGCGCCAGCACAGAATATTCGGCCGTTTGCTGGCGGTAGCCGATCGGAACACCCGGTTGCTTGAACAGATTGACGACCGGAGTACAGCCAGGGATCAGGCTTTGCGCCGATAGCCCGGCGAGGGTCCTTGCCTGGTCCAAGCCTGGTGGTATCCCCGCCAGCCCCAGATGCATTGTGAAGCGCGTGCAATCCGCGGGTAACCGTGCACATAGCGTGGCCAGGTCGATGTCGAAGAAGTTGAACTTCGCCGGAAAGGTGAAGTACTCAGCAAGAATGCGGTAGGCACGGTGCGAGCGAGCGTCGACCGGGATCAAGGCATCATCGTCGGCGAAGCCGACCGGTGCGATCGGTATTGCAGCGAGAGGCATCCACGTTCCGTCCGCGCCTGCCTGCACGTAAGCCGACGCCGTCCGTATGAACAGCGCGTCGCGCAGCGTTGCGCAGAACGAGGCGTCGCCGTCGAGATAGACCCGCAAAGGCGACGTGTTTGCAAGGAGGGGGACCGCGGATTCGAACTCGATGCTGATCGACGCCGCCACGCCCGACGGCAATCTGGTCGAAGACGGCGCGCGGATGACCGCATCGAACCAGGCTGCGGCAATGACAGCCGGTGACGGCGTGACATCGTATGCGGTCTGGAATTTGCAGTTCACGCCGCGGATCGGTGCCGACTCCAGTAAGGTTCCACGCGGGACGGTTTCGGTGCCGCTGCCAGCGCTTCGGGTGGCCGGGAGAAAGCGCACGATCGCGCAGGAGGGAAACGGCCGAAGACAGTGCGGAATCAGGAGGTTGAGCAGGGCCTCCGTAAATTGTGGATACGAGTCGTCCAGGCGTTTTGATACACGGGCGCACAGCAGAGCGACGGATTGGATCAGGCGTTCGACATGTGGATCGTCGCAGGCTTCGCCGCCGAGCTGGAGTTTTGCGGCGACCTGCGGATAGCGCTCGGCATACTCGCGGCAAAGCTGCCGCATGGTGCTGAGCTCGCGTTCGTACTGCGCAAATAGTTCGTCCATGACGGTTGTGCCTAAAGAGCGCTGCGTGCGCGCTGAACCGAATTGCGCTGCAACGTCCCAGTGACCCTGTGCAGCCTTGGTTCGTGCCGCACGATCGTCAGCCGGACCGCGGTGCGGATCCGTTGCTGGTTCGTGTCGCCCGTCATGCGCGCGCCGGCGAAATCGATCGGGCCGTAATTCGCGATGGAGCCGCTGGCTTCGAGGTGTTCACCCAGTGCATGGGGACGAAGGTCAGAGCGCGTGTTGAGGCGTGCTTCCAGGTTGCGGGTGATGCTGTCGTGCCACTTGTCGGCCTTTTTGGGGCGCGCATGGAATTGACCTTGTGGCCCGTCGTCATCGTCATTCACATGGTCGAACAAGCCTGGCATGAAACTTTGCATGTTGTTTCCTTCGAGCCGCCTCGCAGCGGAAGAAGCGCCATTATTTCCTTCTGACAAAAAACAAAGTTGCGAACTATCAACAGACTTATTTCGGAGAAGAAGCGGTAAGGTTGATGCGCCGGATAACAAATTTTGTGCGATGCCAGCCGCGCTGTCGGAATCTGGACAATACAGATCCGGGTCGAAGAGAAAGCATTGACCATGGGCCGCAAAAATTCTGTGGTACGAAGGGCTGACGCCAGGAACGCGGCACATCCAGAGACAGGCCCCCTGCGACGGCACGCCGTTGCTCAGGATGGCATCCGCGCTCATTGCTGATGGCGTCGCCGGCGCATCGGCGAGACATCACGCGGTTTGCGATCGCGACAGGGCTTCGACAAGGTAACGTGATCAATCGTCGTTGGGAGCGGGGCGATCGCAAGCGTCGTACGGCCTGGATCGCGGCCGTTGCGGCAAAGGGCGGTGAGGATATCCGTTCGCTGGTCCGCCTGGCTGATCCAGAACGGCATGCCGCGTACGAGCCGCAGGAGATGGGCGGCTGGAAGTCGGCCGCGATGGTGCGGCGGTACGCGCACATGGCGCCGGCACATAGGGCGCGGAACACGGCCGTTGTGGGCAGATTGCTGCGCGTCACAAGTACGGCGCGGTAGGTAAAAGAGCGGACCGCCGTGGACACAAAAAAAGGCGTTACGATCACTCGTAACGCCTTGATTTGCTACTGCCAATTCTGGTAGGCCGTGCGGGGCTCGAACCTGCGACCAACGGATTAAAAGTCCGCTGCTCTACCAACTGAGCTAACGACCCGAAAGAAGCAAGATTATAGGCGCGAACCGCGGTCGTGTCAAACGACCTATCGCAGCGCTGCCAGCCTGTCCTTGGCCGCCTGCGCGGCCGCGGAGTCCGGGAACTTCGACACGAGCTGCTGCAAGGCCTTCTTGGCGTTCTTCTTGTCCTTGAGTTCGGTGTAGCTGGACGCGATGTTGAGCATGGCGTCCGGGGCCTTGGCGCTCGTGCCGTAGTTGGCGACGACGGCTTCCTGGGCGGCGATCGCGTTCTTGTAGTCGCGCTGGGCGTAATACGCGTTGCCGAGCCAGTACTGGGCGTTGGCGGCGTAGGCCGAGTCCGGGAAGCGGCGGACGAATTCCTGCAGGGCGCCGGCGGCGGCCTTGTAGTCGCCCGACTTGAACAGGTCCATCGCGGCGTCGTAGGATTTCTTTTCGGTCGGCAGCACTTCGGCGGTCTGGCCGTCGATGGTTTCCTGGTGCGGCTCGAGTTTCTTGACGCGCGCGTCGAGGTCGGCGTACAGGTCTTTCTGGTTCTTCTGGGCGGTGGCGAGTTCGTTGGCGAGGACTTCGACCTGGCCGCGCAGGCGCGAGATTTCCTGCATCGTCTGCTCGTGCTGGTTCAGCATGTCGACGCTGATCGATTTGTCGGCCTTGGTGTCGACGCGGGCATTGAGGTCGTGTGTCAGCGCGTCGACCTTGGCCCGCAGGTCCAGGATCGCCCGGCGCGCTTCGTCGTCGTCGAGCAGGCCGGCGTTCGCCTGCAGGGGCAGCCAGGCAGTCAGGGCGAGGGCGACGGCCGCGAGGCGGGACTTGGACAGTTTGATCATCTTTGACTCTTTCTAAACCGGTGAAAACTCGGGAATCCAAATGGAAACGGGGCGGGATGCAGTCTGCACCGCATCCCGCCCCGCTGTCAATGTACTGTACTAGACAGCCGCGACAGCGTCCCGCTTATTGATAGACGATGTCGGCGCGGCGGTTTTCAGCCCAGGCAGCTTCGTCGTGGCCGGTTGCTTTCGGCTTTTCCTTGCCCAGCGAAACAGCTTCCATCTGGCTGTCCGACACGCCCAGGGCAGCCATCGACTTGCGCACGGCTTCGGCACGCTTCTGGCCCAGGGCCAGGTTGTACTCGGTGCCGCCGCGTTCGTCGGTGTTGCCTTGGATCAGGACTTTACGCTGCTTGTTCTTGGTCAGGTAAGCCGAGTGGTTTTCGACGACCGGCTTGCCGTCGTCGCGGACGACGTAGCTGTCGAAGTCGAAGTATACGCTGCGGTTCGCCAGAACGCCTTTCGGGTCGTTCAGCGGATCGACATTGCCGGTCTCGACCGGACGGATTTCACGGGTGTCGGCAGCCGGCGGGGCTGCCTGGGCGACCGGCTTTTCTTCAACTTTCGGGGCTTCCTGCAGCTTGGTCGACGAGCATGCCGACAGCAGGGCCGCGGCAGCAACGATGAACGCTACACTTTTTGCATTACGCATGGTTTTTCTCCTGGTCAAAAAATTTTACTTCATAAACGGGCCCCAGCTGGGCTCCCGAATGTTTCCCGCTTGGGTGGTCAAGCGTTGCTTGACGCGCCCGTCGACCGACACCACGGCAAGCGCGGTACGGCCGCCACCCCTGGTCGCATACATGATGTATTTGCCGTTCGGCGAAAAACTCGGTTCGGTGGCCCCATCGGCCAAGCGCTGTTCCTGGCCGGAGGCCAGGTCCATCGCATACAGAGAAAAACCCCCATCGCGTTGCGAAATCCACGCCAGCGTCTTGCCGTCCGGGGATAAACGAGGGCTGATATTGTAGTTGCCATTGAACGTGACGCGGGTCGCCTGCCCGCCGTTCACGCTCATTTTGTAGATTTGCGGACCGCCGCTGCGGTCGCTGGTGAAATAAATGGTCTGGCCGTCGGCCGCGAAGCGCGGCTCGGTATCGATGCCGTTGCTGTTCGACACGCGGCGCAGGCCGCTGCCGTCGGCGTTCACGACCCAGACCTGCGTATTGCCGGTCTTCGACAGGGCGAGAGCCAGCTTCGTGCCGTCCGGCGACCAGGCCGGCGCCGAATTATTGCCCTTTTCGTTGGCGATGACGGTGCGCTGGCCCGTCACCAGGTTCTGCACGTAGATCACCGGCTTGCGCAGTTCGAACGACACGTAGGCGACCTTGGTGCCGTCCGGCGACCACGACGGCGAGATGATCGGCTCGCGGCCGTGGGCGGCGACCTGTTCGCCTTCGCCGTCCGCGTCGGCCACGACGAGCTTGTAGTCGTGCGCGGCCGGGTCCTGCTTGACGTAGGTGATGCGGGTCGAGAAGATGCCGCGCACGCCGGTCAGCTTTTCGTAGACGTCGTCGGCGATGCGGTGCGCCTCCAGGCGCGTATTGCGCGCGGTGACGGCATCCGACAGTTGCGACAACTGCGCCTGCTTGACGGTGTCGAGCAGCTTATAGCGCACCTGGAAGCGGCCGTCCGCGAGACGCTGCACCGAGCCCACGACGAGCGCGTCGGCACCGCTGGCCTTGAACGCGGCCAGGTCGATGTTGGCGGTATCGGAAATGGGCTGGTGCGCGTCGATGACCCTGAACACGCCGCTGCGCTCGAGGTCGGCGCGGACGATCGCGGAGACTTGTTGGGGCGCCACCGACTCATCGGCGAACGCCGCGACTGCGACCGGGATCTGGTTGCTGCCCACACCGGCGATTTCGACTTTCAGCTGGGCATGTGCGGCCACGCCCATCAGGAGGGAGGCCGAAAATAGCAGGGTATGTAGTTTCTTCATGTTTCTCTCAGCAATGGTTAAGGAACGCGATCACTGCAGGTCCTTCATATGGAACTCGATCACGAGGGAACGCTCTACCGTACCATCTTTCTTCTTTGGCAGTGGGGACGATTTGGTGATGCCTTTTTCGACCGCGTCGTCGAATGAAGGCACGCCACTGCTCTTGATCTTCCTGACCGAAATGATCTCGCCGGTCGGCAGCTGTTCGACGCGGAACGTCGCCGTCGGATTGCCCGGTTCTTCCAGGCTGCCGGCGTACGACGTGTTGCCCTTCACCTTGGCCGTGATGGCCGCGGAATAGCCCTTGTCGCTGCGCGGTGCCGTCGATTTCTCGGCCGTGCCGGTACTGGTCGGCGTGCCGGCCGCGCCCGTGATGCGGCGCATCTCGTCGGCACGGGCGGCATCCAGTTTCTTCTGTTCCGCGGCGGCCTTTTTCTTCTTGTCGGCTTCCTCTTTCTTTTTCTTTTCCGCTTCGTCTTTTTTCTTCTTCTCGGCTTCTTTCTTTTCAGCGTCGGCCTGTGCTTTCTTCTCGGCCTGCTCGCGTTCCTTCTTCTCGGCCAGCGCCTTCGCTTTCTTTTCGTCCGCGCGCTTTTGCTCCGCGAGTTCGCGCTCCTGGCGCTCGTCTTCGAGCTGCTTGCGTTTCAATTCTTCCTTGCGCTTCTTCTCGCGTTCGAGGGCGATGTCCGGCTGCTTCGGCTGCGGCTGTTCGACGGCGGGCGGCGGCTCCACGGCTTTCGGCGTGGGCTGGGGCGGCGGTGTTTCCGGTTCCGGCTCCGGTGCGGGAGGCGTGGGCGGCGGGGCTGCCGTCTGCGTCGTCACGTCCCAGATCTCCGCCTCGACGGCGACGGGCGCGTTGTTCTGCCAGTGGATGCCGATCCACAGGAAGGCCAGCAACAGGGCGTGCACGCCCACCGCCAGGCCGATGGCCGGCCAGCGGTTCGGTTCAGGCGGCACGTGATAAGGCGCGCCGTTGCCGTTGCCGTTGCCGATGCTGTTCTGCTTCGTCGCTGACATCAGTTCTTCTTCACTTCGTGGCCAGTCCGACGCGGGTGATGCCCATCTTCTTGGCTTCGGAAATCAGCTGGATCACGTCGTCGTATTTGCTGTCGCGGTCGCCGGCGATCAAGACCGGATAATCCGGATGCTCGGCGTGGATGTCGCGCAGGCGCGTGACGAGCGTCGAGCGGCTCGACACGTCTTCCAGCGGTTGCGGATTCTTGCCGGTGATGCCGATCTGCAGCTGGCCCTTGTCCTTGACCGCGATCTGGATATAGTCGTCCGGCGGCTGGGTGGAACGCTCGGCGCTGGGCAGCTTGATCTCGCTCGGGTTCTGCGTCGGCGGCACCGCCATGAAGATGATGAGCAGCACCAGCATCACGTCGATGTACGGCACGACGTTGATCTCGGACTTGAGCTTGCGCCGGTTGCCCCGCAGGCTGCTGTTGAAGGCCATGTCGACTCCTCTTGCGGCGATCAGCGCGACTGACGCTGCAGGATGTTCGAAAATTCCTCGACGAAGCTTTCGAAGCGGATCGCGAGGCGGTCGATGTCGTGGGTGAAGCGGTTGTACGCCACGACGGCCGGAATGGCCGCGAACAGGCCGATGGCGGTGGCGATCAGCGCTTCCGCGATGCCCGGCGCGACCGTGGCCAGCGTCGCCTGTTGCACGTTCGCCAGGCCGCGGAACGCGTTCATGATGCCCCACACGGTGCCCAGCAGGCCGATGTACGGCGAGACGGAGCCGACGGAGGCCAGGAAGTTCAGGTGCGTGTCCATCTGGTCCAGCTCGCGGTGGAAGGCGGCGCGCATCGCGCGGCGGGCGCCATCCAGCACGGCGCCCATGTCGAGCGCATCGCGCGATGCCTGCTTGCCCTTGATGAATTCGCCCATGCCCGCTTCGAAGATGCGGGCCAGCGGACCGCTCTGGTCGCGCTGGCTGCTGGCGCTCTGGTGCAGCGTGTGCAGGTTGCCGCCGGCCCAGAAGCTGCGCTCGAACTGCTCCGTCTGGCGGCGCGCGGCGCGGATCGCGAACAGTTTGCGGAAGATATACGTCCAGCTGGTAAGGGAAACCGCGAACAGCAGTGCCATGAGCAACTGCACCACCACGTGGGCGTGGCGGATCAGTTCAATGAATGAGAGGTCTTGGACTGCGTTCATTGGGTATATGTTTGGTCAAATGAATTGTCAGGCGGCACGCATTTTAGCAGCGGCGGGGGCGGGAAGGGAACGGGGGCGTAGCGTTGAGGCGTCCACGCAACCGACTTTCACGTCGGCGCTGGAGAGTAATGTATCGCCGCGCCAGGCATGCTGGGCGAATTGCACGGAGGCGCGGCCGAGCTTTTCCACGCTCAAGGTCAGCTTCACTTCATCGTCCAGGCGCGCGGACGCGAGATAATCGACGCTGGCGCTGCGCACGACGAAGATCGCGCCTTCCCGGTCGCGCAAGGTTTGCTGATCGATGCCGAGCGAACGCAGCCATTCGGTGCGCGCACGTTCGTAGAACTTCAGGTAATTGGCGTAGAACACGATGCCGCCGGCGTCCGTATCTTCGTAATAGACCCGAACCGTCCAGGTGAAAACTGAAGGCATTTCAGCTGCCATAAATGAAAATGGGAAACATTTTACGCCATTTTTACCCGCCATACGTGCGCCAGGATACATATACACGGGCATACGCGGCCGACGGTCCGGTGGCTGAGCCGTCGAAACAGGGTATGAGATACCAATGGCTCATGCCAAGCCGGCAACTGTAACACTTTTCCACTACGGATGGCGCCGCTGTTACAAAGAGAAAACAATTCGTTCGCCGGCCGGCCGATTGCCGCGATGTAAAGTCGACAAACCGGGTCAATTCGGGGTCAGAGCCCTTTTTTGGGCAATTGCCCAAAAAAGGGCTCTGACCCGGTTCCCCCTACCCCCGTTTCCGGCCCGGTTTTCAGTCCTGGTTACGCTTGATGGTGAGCGGACCGTAGCCCTGGCAGGTCGGCATCATTTCGATCTGGTTGATGTTGACGTGCGGCGGCAGGGAGGCGACCCAGTAGGCGGTCGCAGCGATGTCCTCGGCGGTCAGCGGCTGCGTGCCTTCGTAGACTTTCGCGGCGGCCGCGTCGTCTTTCAGGCGCACGTTCGAGAATTCCGTCCCGCCGCACAGGCCCGGCGCCAGGTTGGTGGCGCGCACGCCGGTGCCGACGAGGTCGGCGCGCAGGTTCAGCGTGAACTGCTCGACGAACGCCTTGGTGGCACCGTACACGTTCCCGCCAGGATAAGGCGTGCGCCCGGCAACGGAGCCGATGTTGATGACGAGGCCGCTGCCGCGCTCGACCATCGCCGGCAGCAGGGCGTGCGTCATCGTGACGAGGCCCTTGATGTTCGTGGCGATCATCGTTTCCCAGTCTTCCAGCGGCACTTCGTGCGCAGGCTTCGTGTTCAGCGCCAGGCCGGCATTGTTGATCAGCACGTCGATCTGGCGCCAGGACTGCGGCAGCATCGACAGCGCTTCTTCGATCGACGCCTTGTCGGTCACGTCCATCGCGATCGGCAGCGCCGATTCGCCCAGCTCCCTCGCCAGGGCATCGAGGCGCTCCTTGCGGCGCGCCGCCAGCACCACCTGGTGGCCGTTCTTGACGAAAGTGCGCGCCATGGCGGCGCCGAATCCGGCCGATGCGCCGGTGATGAAAACGATCATGATGGTTGCCTGGCAGGGTGGTAACTGCAGGATTGTAGCTGAAATGACCATACAGGGCAGCGGCCATCCCAGAGTTGCCAGGGCGCCATCGGTTTCCTTGCTTACCAGCCGCACAATCCCGTACAATCGGGAGTTCCATTTACATACATCTCACGTAACTGGCGAAAACCGTGCGCTGCCGTCCGATCAGGAGCGATCGGACTGCCGGTGCGTGGCGAAGGTGGGCACCCACCGGGGAACGTGAGATTTATTTCACTTGCCGTTCGCCTGGGCAGCCACCGACTGGTACGCGTCTGTATCGCGGCTGCCTTGCGTTCTCCGGCTCCCGCCCCATTTAGCGCCGACCGTTGCCTGGTTCTCTTATCGATTGGAGTTTTTTCATGTTTGCAAAAGATCATACGCTCGCCAAGGTTGACCCGGATCTGTGGGATGCGATTCAGAAGGAAAACAAGCGCCAGCAGGACCACATCGAGCTGATCGCATCCGAAAACTACACGTCGCCGGCCGTGATGCAGGCCCAGGGCTCGCAGCTGACCAACAAGTACGCCGAAGGCTATCCGGGCAAGCGCTACTACGGCGGCTGCGAATACGTCGACGTCGCCGAGCAACTGGCGATCGACCGCGTCAAGCAGCTGTTCGGCGCCGAAGCCGCGAACGTCCAGCCGAATTCGGGCTCGCAGGCAAACCAGGGCGTGTTCTTCGCGATGCTCAAGCCGGGCGACACGATCATGGGCATGTCGCTGGCCGAAGGCGGCCACCTGACCCACGGCATGGCGCTGAACATGTCGGGCAAGTGGTTCAACGTGATCTCCTACGGCCTGACCGAGCAGGAAGACATCGACTACGAGCAGATGGAGCGCCTGGCGCGCGAGCACAAGCCGAAACTGATCATCGCCGGCGCGTCCGCGTTCGCCCTGCGCATCGACTTCGAGCGCTTCGCCCGCATCGCCAAGGAAGTCGGCGCCTACTTCATGGTCGACATGGCCCACTACGCCGGCCTGATCGCCGCCGGCGAATACCCGAACCCGGTGCCGCACGCCGACTTCGTCACGTCGACGACGCACAAATCGCTGCGCGGCCCGCGCGGCGGCATCATCCTGATGAAGGCCGAGCACGAGAAGGCCATCAACTCGGCCATCTTCCCGGGCATCCAGGGCGGCCCGCTGATGCATGTGATCGCAGGCAAGGCGGTCGCCTTCAAGGAAGCGCTGACGCCTGAATTCAAGGCCTACCAGCAGCAGGTCGTCAAGAACGCCAAGGCACTGGCCGATACGCTGACCGCGCGCGGCCTGCGCATCGTGTCGGGCCGTACCGAGTCGCACGTGATGCTGGTCGACCTGCGTTCGAAGGGCCTGACCGGCAAGGAAGCGGAAGCCATCCTGGGCCAGGCGCACATGACCTGCAACAAGAACGGCATCCCGAACGACCCGCAGAAGCCGTTCGTGACGTCGGGCATCCGCCTGGGCAGCCCGGCGTTCACGACGCGCGGCTTCAAGGAAGAGGACGCCGTCAAGGTCGGCAACCTGATCGCCGACGTGCTGGACAACCCGCATGACGCCGCGACCATCGACCGCGTCAAGGCGGAAGTCAAGCAACTGACCGACAAATACCCGGTCTACGAAGCGTAAGTAAAACGGTCCCGGTACGCCCGCGCGGCGTGCCGGGATGTCCAGCAGTATTTCGAGCAGTAGCCGGCCCATGAAATGTCCGTTCTGTCAGCATGACGACACCCAGGTCCTCGATACCCGCGTATCCGAGGAAGGCGACGCCATCCGGCGCCGGCGCCGCTGCGCCCAATGCGACAAGCGCTTCACGACTTACGAACGCATCGAGCTGTCGATGCCGTTCATCGTCAAGAAGAACGGCAGCCGCACCGAATTCGAATCCTCCAAGCTGCGCGGCAGCCTCATGCTGGCGCTGCGCAAGCGCCCCGTGGCGGCCGAGGCGATCGACCGCGCCGTCGCGTCGATCGAAGAAAAACTCCTCACCAGCGGGCGGCGCGAAGTCGATACCGGCCATGTCGGCGAACTGGTGATGCAGGAACTCAAGCGCCTCGACAAGATCGCCTACATCCGCTTCGCGTCCGTCTACAAGAACTTCGAAGACCTGGCCGAGTTCCAGGAAGCGATTGCCGAAGTCGGCCAGCCGCGCAAATAATCGCGCAAACAAGCGCGTCCTTTTTCCCCGTTTTTAGTTGCATCCGCACGGTTGAGCCACCACACGGCTTGCCCGGGCTCGACTGTTACCTTTTCAGTTTCGAAAACGAAGAAGCTGGAGGCCGTCGATGCTGTCGGGTTCGTCATTGCGCGCACATGCCGGGTTCACGCTCGTCGAAGTGCTCGTCGCCCTGTTCGTGGTGGCGCTCGGCATTGCCGGCGCGGCCGCACTGCAGATGCTGGCGGTCCGCTCCGGACGCGACGCCGAGCACCTGGCCGACGCTGCCCGGCTGGCCCGGTCGCTCGCGGAGCGCATGCGCGCGAATCCCCACGCGCTGGCGCTGCCCGACGCCGACGATCCCTATCTCCAGCTCGATTACGACGCCGCGGGCGGCGCGCCGGCACCGTCGACGCAGTGCTATGCGGACACCGCATGCGATGCCGACGACCTGGCGCGCTTCGACCTGTTCGAGGTGTCCGCCGCCGTGGCGGCCGGCTTCCCCGGCGGCCGTATCCGCGTGTGTCGCGATGCCGGACCGCTTGGCGCGGCCGGGTTGCCGGCCTGGTCGTGTGACGATGACGCCGGGGCGCCGCTCGTCGTCAAGCTCGGCTGGCGCGCGCAGGGCGACGCGGCGACGGGCGCGCCCAAGCTGATGTTGCCGCTGGCGGGAGCGGCGCCGTGAGACGCCCCGTGAGACGCCTCGTCCGTCACGGCGGCATGACGCTGGCCGAGTTGATGGTGGCGCTGGCCATCGGCCTCGGTGTCGTGCTTGCGGCCGGACGCCTGCTCGTGTTGGCGAACGGCGCCTACGCGGCGCAGGTCGAATCGGCCGGCGTCGAGGATGGCGGGCGGTTCGCCATCGACCTCATCGGCCGCGCCGTGCGCCAGGCGGGCGCGTTCGACGTCGCGACGCTCGCCGATCCCGCGGCGGACGCGGCGTCGGCGCGCCTGGCCGGGCTGGACGCGCGCACGCTGTCCCGCACGACGCCGGGCATCGCCGATCCGCTCGCGGCCGCCGTCAACGGCAGCGACGTGCTGGCCGTCCGTTTTCCCGGCGCGGACGACGGCAGCGCCGTCGACTGCGCCGGCTTCCCCGCCGCCGCGGGCGAGGAGGGCTGGAGCATTTTCTATGTGGCCCGCAACAGCGAAGGCGAGGCCGAACTGCGCTGCAAATATCGCGGCGCCGCCGACTGGAGCGCGGACGCGCTGGTGACCGGCGTGGACGGCTTCCAGGTCCTGTACGGCATCGACACGGACGACCCGCCCGATGGCGTCGCCAACCGCTACGTGAACGCGGCCGCGGTCGGTGCGCTCGATGCCGGGCTGGGCGCGGCGGAGTTCAACCGCCGGACCCACTGGAAACGGATCGTCGCCGTACGCGTCGGCCTGCTGCTGCACGGGAGCCGGCCCACGCGCGTGGAGCCCGGCAGCGCGCGCCATGACCTGCTCGGCGCGGGCTATGCGGATGCCGCCGGCGGCGACGACCTGGGCAGTTCGCTGGACGAGGCCGGCATGACACCCGACCTGCGGCGGCGCGAGCGGCGGCTGTTCATGTTCACGGTCGCATTGCCGGCGCCGCCGTCATGAAGCCGGCGCACACGCAACGTCACGGTCGCGTTGTCCGCGCCGCGGTCGCGACGCCGTCACCCATGCAACGTCACGGTCGCGTTGTCCGCGCCGCGGTCGCGACGCCGTCGCCCATGCAATGTCACGGTCGCATTGCCCGCGCCGCGGTCATGACGCCGTCGCCCACGCCACGCGGGCTGGCCCTTGTCTGCGCGCTGATGCTGATGCTCGCGACGATGGTGATCGGCGTGGCCGTCGCGCGCGGCGCCTTCGTCCTCCTGGCCGCGGCGCACAACGAACGCGACCGCGACCTGGCGCAGGCCGCGGCCGAGGCGGCCCTGCGCGATGCCGAGCACGATATCGCCGGCACGGCCGATGCGCCGCCGGACCGCGCCGCCCATTTCGGGCCGGCAGGCGCCGCCGCCTTCGTCGACGGCTGCGGGCGCGGCGCGGACGATCTCGGCCTGTGCCTGGCCAGGGCGCCGCCCGCCTGGCAAACGCTCGACCTGGCGGCCGGGGACAATCCGGCGCTCGTGCCGTACGGCCACTTCACGGGGGCTGTGCTCGCGGTCGGCCGCGGCATGCTGCCGGCACGGCTGCCGGCCTACGTCATCGAGCGGATCGCGCCGCCCGGTGCCACGGCGCAGCAGGGCAGCTTTTACCGCATCACGGCGATCGGCTTCGGCACGCGGGCATCGACGCGGGTCGTGCTGCAGTCGCTGTACCGGTTGCCGCCGCCGGCGTCGGCCCCACCGGATGATGGCGATGGGCACGGCCACGGCCACACAGGCGGTGACGACGGCGCTAACGGAGATGGCAACGGAGATGGCAACGGAGACGGCAACGGAGACGATCACGGCAATGGCAACCATTCCCCAACCCGGCCGCCAGGGCGGCAACTCCCCGCCGGCCGGATCGGCTGGCGCGACATCGCGAACTGGGCCGAGCTGCATGCCCATGCCCGACCGTGACGGCGGCGGCTTCACCCTGGTCGAACTGATGATCGTCGTGGCCATCGTCGGCATCCTCGGCACGCTCGCGTATCCGACGTACGCCGGCTACATCGTGCGCACCCGGCGCACCGAGGGGCAGGTGGCGCTGATCGAGACCATGCAGCGACAGGAGCGTTACCACGTCCAGCACAATGCCTACGTCGAGTTCTCTGCCGACGAGCCCGGCACGGACGGCTTCACGTGGTGGTCGGGCGCCAACGCGTCCGCCAGCGCGTACGAACTGGATGCGCGCGCCTGCCCGGACCGGGACATCGCCGCGTGCGTCGAGGTCCGCGCCCGTCCCGGCACGGCCCGGGTGGATGCCCGCTTTCGCGATCCCGACTGCGGTGTGCTGACGCTGGACAGCAGCGGGCGCCAGGGCGCGCAAGGCACGGGCGCGCGATGCTGGCCGTGACGGCTGTGCGCCGGCCGGCGCGGCGGGCGTCCGGCGTGTCGCTGCCCGAGCTGTGCATCGTGCTGACGGTTGCCGCCATCTCGATGGCGATCGCCGCGCCCGACCTGCGCGACCTGGTTCGGTCCCAGCAACTGAAGGCGGCTGCCGGCGATTTGTTCGCGGCGATCGACCTCGCGCGGGCCCAGGCGCTCGCGCGCGGCCGGCAGGTCAGGCTGGTGCCCGTCGATCCGCGCGGTGCCGACTGGCGCCAGGGCTGGCGCGTCATCGACGACCGCGCCGGCGACGGCCAGCCGGGCGCGGACGAGCTGATCGCGGAGCACGGGCCGTTGGCCGCAGGCATCGCCATCGACTTCGCCTTCACGAATTTAGCACCGCCGTACTATATCGCCTACAATGGCGCGGGGCGCAGTTGCGCCGACGGCAACAGCGCTGCGGCGCGCTGGGGAACGGTGTCGCTGTTTCACGGCGGGCACATCCGCCGTATTAAAATCAATATGCTGGGCCGGGCGCGCGTCTGCGACCCGGCGCGCGACGCGGGTTGCGACGGCGCCCCGGCACCGTCCTGACGCCGCGCAGGCCTGGACGGGTGGCAAGACAACGTAGCGAGACCGGAAACAAGAGTGCAGATACAGAGCGATACCGACGGCATGGCGCTGGCCCTGGAATGGGCCGCGAAGGGCATGTACATCACCGCGCCCAACCCGCGCATCGGCTGCGTGATCGTGCGCGACGGCGTCGTCATCGGCGCCGGCCACACGCAGCTCGCGGGCCAGGACCACGCCGAGATCCAGGCCTTGCGCGATGCCCAGGCGCGCGGCAACGACGTGCGTGGCGCCACCGCCTACGTGACGCTGGAGCCGTGCAGCCACTACGGCCGCACGCCGCCGTGCTCGAACGCGCTGATCCAGGCGGGGCTTGGCCGGGTCGTCGCGGCCATGGTCGATCCGAACCCGCTCGTGGCCGGGCGCGGCATGGCGCAGCTGGAGGCGGCCGGGATCGAAGTCGGCGCGGGCCTGCTGGCCGGGCAGGCGTACGAATTGAACATCGGCTTCTTCACGCGCATGCGCCATGGCCGTCCGTGGGTGCGCCTCAAGACGGCGGCCAGCCTGGACGGCGTCACGGCACTGGAAAATGGCGAAAGCCAGTGGATCACGAGCAACGAGGCGCGCGCGGACGGTCATGCGTGGCGCGCGCGCGCGAGCGCGATCCTGACCGGCATCGGCACGATCAAGGTCGACAACCCGCAACTGACCGTGCGCGGCATCGACACGCCACTGCAGCCGCGCCGCGTGATCGTCGACAGCCGCCTCGACATCGGCATGGACGCGTGCATCCTGCAGGGCGCGTCGTGCTGGATCGTGGCCGCCGAGCCGCACCCCGAAAAGGAGGCGGCGCTGCAGGCGCTGGGACACGAGATCATCATGCTGCCGAACGCTTCCGGCAAGGTCGACCTGCCGGCGCTGATGCGCGAACTGGGGCGGCGCGAGATCAACGAGCTGCATGTCGAAGCCGGTTCCAAGCTGAACGCCTCGCTCGTGCGCGAAGGATGCGTGGACGAGTTGCTCGTCTACCTGGCGCCCAGCCTCGTCGGTCCGGGACAGGGGATGTTCGCGCTGGCGCCGCTGGCGCACCTGGCCGACAAGCTGCCGCTGCATTTCCGCGGCGTGGCCCAGGTCGGGCCGGACCTGCGCATCCTCGCGCGCTTCCGCCCGGATGAAGATCCGAATCGCCACGGATGAGACCGCAGCCGCCGGTCGCGGCGGCCCGACCCGATACAGTCAAAGCACAAAGTAAACGCAAAGGAAGAGACTTATGTTCACCGGAATCGTCGCTGCCGTCGGCAGCATCAAATCGGTCACACCGCTCGCCGACGGCGCGGATGCAGGCGTGCGCCTGGACATCGATGCGGGCGGCCTGCCGCTGGCGGACGTCGCGCTGGGCGACTCGATCGCCATCAACGGCGCCTGCATGACGGTCGTCGCCAAGACCGAGGCCGCGTTCGCCGTCGACGTCTCGCGCGAGAGCCTGAACCGCACCGTCGGCCTCGACCAGCCGGGCGAAGTGAACCTGGAAAAGGCGCTGACCCTGGCCGAGCGCCTGGGCGGCCACCTCGTCTCGGGCCACGTCGACGGCCTCGGCGAGGTGCACAGCTTCGAGCAGGTGGGCGAGTCGTGGAAACTCGTCGTCGACGCGCCCCGCGACCTGGGCAAATACCTGGCCTATAAAGGTTCCGTCGTCGTGAACGGCGTGTCGCTGACCGTCAACAGCGTCGAGGACCTCGATGGGGCGGGCACGCCGTGCTGCCGTTTCTCGATCAACCTGATCCCGCACACGATCGCCGTCACGACGCTGAAGCATCTGCGCGCCGGGGCCCGGGTCAACTTGGAAATCGACCTCATCGCGCGCTACGTCGAGCGGATGCTGTCAGCGTCTAAAGATGTAAAATAATTAGATTAATCAATGGGTTGTATTAATGTTGGACGTTGTTGGACATGTTGATCCATTGAAAGTATGACGGTATCATTGGCGGTATGAACATGCCAAGCCCAAAAAATACCGTCAAGCTGACAGAGCAGGCTATAAAAGCGATCCGCGTAACCGAAAAACCTCAAAAATTTTCTGACGAACGCGGGCTGTACCTCTACGTTACGCCAACTGGGCTGAAGTCTTGGCGTTATGACTACCGAGTGAACGGCAAGAGGGTTACCCTAACGTTCGGCCGATACCCAGACGTTACGCTGGCGATAGCGCGCAGGAAGCATTTGGAGGCTCGCACTGCTCTGGCGAGCGGTACGGACCCAGCCCAACAAAAAAAGATTCAAAAACTGGAACGTAGTATCGCTTTGAGCAACACCTTCGATGACGTTGCTAAAGCATGGTTTGGCGGGAAGGAAAAGCGGCGCTCGGCAGTGTGGAGGGATACACACGGCCTTTATCTACGTCGCGACCTTTCTCCGTTCATCGGCCGATTGCCTCTCGCTGATATCACTGGAGAGACAATGCTGGCAGTGCTGGAGAAAACACGAGAACGCTCTGGCCCGAAGACCGCAGATCGGGTCCGTCAAACTGCAGCGCAGGTCTTTGACTACGGAAAACGTAAGCTAAAGGTCAGTGTCAACATCGCGCGAGGACTAGCGGGGTGGACCGATGGAGAGATGCCTGCTAAGCAGCATCGTGCTTGGCTGAAGGCGTCTGAACTCGGGCCTTTTCTTGCAGCGCTTGACGCATATCCTGGTTACCTTACAACAAAGTTCGCTGCCCTCTTGCTTCTACTGACGTTCGTCCGAAAGAAGGAGCTCATCCATGCAAAATGGGTCGAGTTCGACATTGACGCTGAAATCTGGACAGTTCCGCCTGAGCGAATGAAGATGCCGACCGAAGAAAAAGGGCGTCGTCATGCAGGACATCACGTCCCTCTGAGTAAACAGGTAATTAAGATACTTCAAGAGTTACAGCCGCTTTGTTCGGGATCGGTGTACCTTTTTCCAAGCAATTCGAGTTTAGAGAAGCCCATGAGTCCGAGTACACTGAACATGATGCTCAAGCGTATGAACTATGACGGCATGCTAACCCCACACGGCATGCGCGCGACCGCGAGCACGATCCTAAATGAACTGGGCTTCCGCGGTGAACTTATCGAACGGCAGCTTTCTCATGTGGAGCGGAACGAGGTGCGCAGAGCATACAATCATGCAGAGTTCATTGAGGATCGACGCGCCATGATGCAGAGCTGGGCGGATTACATTGACGAGGTTCGAGCAAACAGTGCAATAGGGGTGGAGAAAACATGACAAGCGACATGTACCTCCGTATCAAGCAGGTAACCGCGCTCACTGGCCTCTCAAGAGCCACGATTTACAACATGATGGCAGCTGG
This sequence comes from Massilia luteola, assembly GCF_034420155.1. Lineage (NCBI taxonomy): Bacteria > Pseudomonadati > Pseudomonadota > Betaproteobacteria > Burkholderiales > Oxalobacteraceae > Massilia > Massilia luteola. The sequence goes on along the minus strand of NZ_JAXOFN010000004.1, from coordinate 7,165 downwards.
CTCGTTCCCAATGAAGACGGCGCTCGGTGTTCGCGCAGTCGGGTGGCTGTCGTCCGAAATACAAGTTTGGATGGCTGAACGCAAACTGGTTGAGAAGCAGGGTAGGGAGGCCACCCCAGCCAAGCGAAGAGCTGCTACGCCACGACGTTTGCCAGAGGTCAGTCCTGTGCGCAGTACGCCGCCTTCTAAGGCCGAAAATGTCGGCTCGAAGATCCTTCATGGATGGGAAGACTCCGACGATACGGTACCTACACCTGCGGAGAAAGAGGCGATTCGCAACCGACTGCGGCTTCTCAACGCTAAGAAAAAATCTGCAGGGTAGTACTAGACAAGTTCCGATTAACAACACGTCTACGTTACCGAAAAGGCAAATTTTGGCTGCCACCACTGAGCCATAGGTCGGCGAGCATTCCGTTGGACAAGGGGGTGTACCAGATTCTGTGTAAACGAGTCTTTGTTTAAGTCTGCGGCACGCGGTCTTCAAACTGGATGGCGAAGCGGTTTAGCGCAGCTTTCCAGTCCCGTATCGGCATCGTCCACTTCTTGCTGCGGACGCGGCGTCGGCGCGCCTGGCCGGGCTGGACGCGCGCACGCTGTCCCGCACGACGCCGGGCATCGCCGATCCGCTCGCGGCCGCCGTCAACGGCAGCGACGTGCTGGCCGTCCGTTTTCCCGGCGCGGACGACGGCAGCGCCGTCGACTGCGCCGGCTTCCCCGCCGCCGCGGGCGAGGAGGGCTGGAGCATTTTCTATGTGGCCCGCAACAGCGAAGGCGAGGCCGAACTGCGCTGCAAATATCGCGGCGCCGCCGACTGGAGCGCGGACGCGCTGGTGACCGGCGTGGACGGCTTCCAGGTCCTGTACGGCATCGACACGGACGACCCGCCCGATGGCGTCGCCAACCGCTACGTGAACGCGGCCGCGGTCGGTGCGCTCGATGCCGGGCTGGGCGCGGCGGAGTTCAACCGCCGGACCCACTGGAAACGGATCGTCGCCGTACGCGTCGGCCTGCTGCTGCACGGGAGCCGGCCCACGCGCGTGGAGCCCGGCAGCGCGCGCCATGACCTGCTCGGCGCGGGCTATGCGGATGCCGCCGGCGGCGACGACCTGGGCAGTTCGCTGGACGAGGCCGGCATGACACCCGACCTGCGGCGGCGCGAGCGGCGGCTGTTCATGTTCACGGTCGCATTGCCGGCGCCGCCGTCATGAAGCCGGCGCACACGCAACGTCACGGTCGCGTTGTCCGCGCCGCGGTCGCGACGCCGTCACCCATGCAACGTCACGGTCGCGTTGTCCGCGCCGCGGTCGCGACGCCGTCGCCCATGCAATGTCACGGTCGCATTGCCCGCGCCGCGGTCATGACGCCGTCGCCCACGCCACGCGGGCTGGCCCTTGTCTGCGCGCTGATGCTGATGCTCGCGACGATGGTGATCGGCGTGGCCGTCGCGCGCGGCGCCTTCGTCCTCCTGGCCGCGGCGCACAACGAACGCGACCGCGACCTGGCGCAGGCCGCGGCCGAGGCGGCCCTGCGCGATGCCGAGCACGATATCGCCGGCACGGCCGATGCGCCGCCGGACCGCGCCGCCCATTTCGGGCCGGCAGGCGCCGCCGCCTTCGTCGACGGCTGCGGGCGCGGCGCGGACGATCTCGGCCTGTGCCTGGCCAGGGCGCCGCCCGCCTGGCAAACGCTCGACCTGGCGGCCGGGGACAATCCGGCGCTCGTGCCGTACGGCCACTTCACGGGGGCTGTGCTCGCGGTCGGCCGCGGCATGCTGCCGGCACGGCTGCCGGCCTACGTCATCGAGCGGATCGCGCCGCCCGGTGCCACGGCGCAGCAGGGCAGCTTTTACCGCATCACGGCGATCGGCTTCGGCACGCGGGCATCGACGCGGGTCGTGCTGCAGTCGCTGTACCGGTTGCCGCCGCCGGCGTCGGCCCCACCGGATGATGGCGATGGGCACGGCCACGGCCACACAGGCGGTGACGACGGCGCTAACGGAGATGGCAACGGAGATGGCAACGGAGACGGCAACGGAGACGATCACGGCAATGGCAACCATTCCCCAACCCGGCCGCCAGGGCGGCAACTCCCCGCCGGCCGGATCGGCTGGCGCGACATCGCGAACTGGGCCGAGCTGCATGCCCATGCCCGACCGTGACGGCGGCGGCTTCACCCTGGTCGAACTGATGATCGTCGTGGCCATCGTCGGCATCCTCGGCACGCTCGCGTATCCGACGTACGCCGGCTACATCGTGCGCACCCGGCGCACCGAGGGGCAGGTGGCGCTGATCGAGACCATGCAGCGACAGGAGCGTTACCACGTCCAGCACAATGCCTACGTCGAGTTCTCTGCCGACGAGCCCGGCACGGACGGCTTCACGTGGTGGTCGGGCGCCAACGCGTCCGCCAGCGCGTACGAACTGGATGCGCGCGCCTGCCCGGACCGGGACATCGCCGCGTGCGTCGAGGTCCGCGCCCGTCCCGGCACGGCCCGGGTGGATGCCCGCTTTCGCGATCCCGACTGCGGTGTGCTGACGCTGGACAGCAGCGGGCGCCAGGGCGCGCAAGGCACGGGCGCGCGATGCTGGCCGTGACGGCTGTGCGCCGGCCGGCGCGGCGGGCGTCCGGCGTGTCGCTGCCCGAGCTGTGCATCGTGCTGACGGTTGCCGCCATCTCGATGGCGATCGCCGCGCCCGACCTGCGCGACCTGGTTCGGTCCCAGCAACTGAAGGCGGCTGCCGGCGATTTGTTCGCGGCGATCGACCTCGCGCGGGCCCAGGCGCTCGCGCGCGGCCGGCAGGTCAGGCTGGTGCCCGTCGATCCGCGCGGTGCCGACTGGCGCCAGGGCTGGCGCGTCATCGACGACCGCGCCGGCGACGGCCAGCCGGGCGCGGACGAGCTGATCGCGGAGCACGGGCCGTTGGCCGCAGGCATCGCCATCGACTTCGCCTTCACGAATTTAGCACCGCCGTACTATATCGCCTACAATGGCGCGGGGCGCAGTTGCGCCGACGGCAACAGCGCTGCGGCGCGCTGGGGAACGGTGTCGCTGTTTCACGGCGGGCACATCCGCCGTATTAAAATCAATATGCTGGGCCGGGCGCGCGTCTGCGACCCGGCGCGCGACGCGGGTTGCGACGGCGCCCCGGCACCGTCCTGACGCCGCGCAGGCCTGGACGGGTGGCAAGACAACGTAGCGAGACCGGAAACAAGAGTGCAGATACAGAGCGATACCGACGGCATGGCGCTGGCCCTGGAATGGGCCGCGAAGGGCATGTACATCACCGCGCCCAACCCGCGCATCGGCTGCGTGATCGTGCGCGACGGCGTCGTCATCGGCGCCGGCCACACGCAGCTCGCGGGCCAGGACCACGCCGAGATCCAGGCCTTGCGCGATGCCCAGGCGCGCGGCAACGACGTGCGTGGCGCCACCGCCTACGTGACGCTGGAGCCGTGCAGCCACTACGGCCGCACGCCGCCGTGCTCGAACGCGCTGATCCAGGCGGGGCTTGGCCGGGTCGTCGCGGCCATGGTCGATCCGAACCCGCTCGTGGCCGGGCGCGGCATGGCGCAGCTGGAGGCGGCCGGGATCGAAGTCGGCGCGGGCCTGCTGGCCGGGCAGGCGTACGAATTGAACATCGGCTTCTTCACGCGCATGCGCCATGGCCGTCCGTGGGTGCGCCTCAAGACGGCGGCCAGCCTGGACGGCGTCACGGCACTGGAAAATGGCGAAAGCCAGTGGATCACGAGCAACGAGGCGCGCGCGGACGGTCATGCGTGGCGCGCGCGCGCGAGCGCGATCCTGACCGGCATCGGCACGATCAAGGTCGACAACCCGCAACTGACCGTGCGCGGCATCGACACGCCACTGCAGCCGCGCCGCGTGATCGTCGACAGCCGCCTCGACATCGGCATGGACGCGTGCATCCTGCAGGGCGCGTCGTGCTGGATCGTGGCCGCCGAGCCGCACCCCGAAAAGGAGGCGGCGCTGCAGGCGCTGGGACACGAGATCATCATGCTGCCGAACGCTTCCGGCAAGGTCGACCTGCCGGCGCTGATGCGCGAACTGGGGCGGCGCGAGATCAACGAGCTGCATGTCGAAGCCGGTTCCAAGCTGAACGCCTCGCTCGTGCGCGAAGGATGCGTGGACGAGTTGCTCGTCTACCTGGCGCCCAGCCTCGTCGGTCCGGGACAGGGGATGTTCGCGCTGGCGCCGCTGGCGCACCTGGCCGACAAGCTGCCGCTGCATTTCCGCGGCGTGGCCCAGGTCGGGCCGGACCTGCGCATCCTCGCGCGCTTCCGCCCGGATGAAGATCCGAATCGCCACGGATGAGACCGCAGCCGCCGGTCGCGGCGGCCCGACCCGATACAGTCAAAGCACAAAGTAAACGCAAAGGAAGAGACTTATGTTCACCGGAATCGTCGCTGCCGTCGGCAGCATCAAATCGGTCACACCGCTCGCCGACGGCGCGGATGCAGGCGTGCGCCTGGACATCGATGCGGGCGGCCTGCCGCTGGCGGACGTCGCGCTGGGCGACTCGATCGCCATCAACGGCGCCTGCATGACGGTCGTCGCCAAGACCGAGGCCGCGTTCGCCGTCGACGTCTCGCGCGAGAGCCTGAACCGCACCGTCGGCCTCGACCAGCCGGGCGAAGTGAACCTGGAAAAGGCGCTGACCCTGGCCGAGCGCCTGGGCGGCCACCTCGTCTCGGGCCACGTCGACGGCCTCGGCGAGGTGCACAGCTTCGAGCAGGTGGGCGAGTCGTGGAAACTCGTCGTCGACGCGCCCCGCGACCTGGGCAAATACCTGGCCTATAAAGGTTCCGTCGTCGTGAACGGCGTGTCGCTGACCGTCAACAGCGTCGAGGACCTCGATGGGGCGGGCACGCCGTGCTGCCGTTTCTCGATCAACCTGATCCCGCACACGATCGCCGTCACGACGCTGAAGCATCTGCGCGCCGGGGCCCGGGTCAACTTGGAAATCGACCTCATCGCGCGCTACGTCGAGCGGATGCTGTCAGCGTCTAAAGATGTAAAATAATTAGATTAATCAATGGGTTGTATTAATGTTGGACGTTGTTGGACATGTTGATCCATTGAAAGTATGACGGTATCATTGGCGGTATGAACATGCCAAGCCCAAAAAATACCGTCAAGCTGACAGAGCAGGCTATAAAAGCGATCCGCGTAACCGAAAAACCTCAAAAATTTTCTGACGAACGCGGGCTGTACCTCTACGTTACGCCAACTGGGCTGAAGTCTTGGCGTTATGACTACCGAGTGAACGGCAAGAGGGTTACCCTAACGTTCGGCCGATACCCAGACGTTACGCTGGCGATAGCGCGCAGGAAGCATTTGGAGGCTCGCACTGCTCTGGCGAGCGGTACGGACCCAGCCCAACAAAAAAAGATTCAAAAACTGGAACGTAGTATCGCTTTGAGCAACACCTTCGATGACGTTGCTAAAGCATGGTTTGGCGGGAAGGAAAAGCGGCGCTCGGCAGTGTGGAGGGATACACACGGCCTTTATCTACGTCGCGACCTTTCTCCGTTCATCGGCCGATTGCCTCTCGCTGATATCACTGGAGAGACAATGCTGGCAGTGCTGGAGAAAACACGAGAACGCTCTGGCCCGAAGACCGCAGATCGGGTCCGTCAAACTGCAGCGCAGGTCTTTGACTACGGAAAACGTAAGCTAAAGGTCAGTGTCAACATCGCGCGAGGACTAGCGGGGTGGACCGATGGAGAGATGCCTGCTAAGCAGCATCGTGCTTGGCTGAAGGCGTCTGAACTCGGGCCTTTTCTTGCAGCGCTTGACGCATATCCTGGTTACCTTACAACAAAGTTCGCTGCCCTCTTGCTTCTACTGACGTTCGTCCGAAAGAAGGAGCTCATCCATGCAAAATGGGTCGAGTTCGACATTGACGCTGAAATCTGGACAGTTCCGCCTGAGCGAATGAAGATGCCGACCGAAGAAAAAGGGCGTCGTCATGCAGGACATCACGTCCCTCTGAGTAAACAGGTAATTAAGATACTTCAAGAGTTACAGCCGCTTTGTTCGGGATCGGTGTACCTTTTTCCAAGCAATTCGAGTTTAGAGAAGCCCATGAGTCCGAGTACACTGAACATGATGCTCAAGCGTATGAACTATGACGGCATGCTAACCCCACACGGCATGCGCGCGACCGCGAGCACGATCCTAAATGAACTGGGCTTCCGCGGTGAACTTATCGAACGGCAGCTTTCTCATGTGGAGCGGAACGAGGTGCGCAGAGCATACAATCATGCAGAGTTCATTGAGGATCGACGCGCCATGATGCAGAGCTGGGCGGATTACATTGACGAGGTTCGAGCAAACAGTGCAATAGGGGTGGAGAAAACATGACAAGCGACATGTACCTCCGTATCAAGCAGGTAACCGCGCTCACTGGCCTCTCAAGAGCCACGATTTACAACATGATGGCAGCTGGCTCGTTCCCAATGAAGACGGCGCTCGGTGTTCGCGCAGTCGGGTGGCTGTCGTCCGAAATACAAGTTTGGATGGCTGAACGCAAACTGGTTGAGAAGCAGGGTAGGGAGGCCACCCCAGCCAAGCGAAGAGCTGCTACGCCACGACGTTTGCCAGAGGTCAGTCCTGTGCGCAGTACGCCGCCTTCTAAGGCCGAAAATGTCGGCTCGAAGATCCTTCATGGATGGGAAGACTCCGACGATACGGTACCTACACCTGCGGAGAAAGAGGCGATTCGCAACCGACTGCGGCTTCTCAACGCTAAGAAAAAATCTGCAGGGTAGTACTAGACAAGTTCCGATTAACAACACGTCTACGTTACCGAAAAGGCAAATTTTGGCTGCCACCACTGAGCCATAGGTCGGCGAGCATTCCGTTGGACAAGGGGGTGTACCAGATTCTGTGTAAACGAGTCTTTGTTTAAGTCTGCGGCACGCGGTCTTCAAACTGGATGGCGAAGCGGTTTAGCGCAGCTTTCCAGTCCCGTATCGGCATCGTCCACTTCTTGCTGATGTTGTTCAGGGCGAGATAAAACAGCTTGCTGACAGCTTCGTCGGTTGGAAAGGAACTGCGGGCCTTGGTCACTTTTCGCAGGCTCATGTTAATCGATTCAATAGCGTTCGTGGTGTATATCACCTTGCGGATTTCCGGCGGGTA